>NZ_JAQIHG010000006.1:0-108463 GCF_035916735.1 Acinetobacter minutum | reverse complement strand
TTAAGCCCAGAAGCCTTTGAACAGAAATATTTCAAGAATTTAGAGGGATCGACTGTCCACAATACTGTCTAGGATCAGCTTGACCAGAAGGCTCTATTAAAAGGATGGGGCATTACTCCAACCAAACGTTCGTGTGTCCTAGAAGAAAGTTGGGCAATAAGTGGCGCTGAGCACTGTCTAAATTATGCTGAGTAATCAATTTCACCGCTTCTTCATCTTTGCATTAGAGGATAATAGCATTGTCGATCTATAATGCTTTGTTTTGTAAAAATACAGGATATTTATCGAGTAGAATTATGGTAGTACGAGTAGAACTGTGTAAAGTGTGTATGAAATAGAAAGACAAAAATACACATTCAAAACGATTTAGATACTTTTTAAACTAAGTTGAGGCTGCAATGTTTTTGAAAAATAAATCACTTGTACTTGGTATGGTGCTGGGGTGTTTAGCACAAATTTCATTTGCTGACGAGGTGGAATTAAGTCAGCAATTTTCTAGCTGTATGGATCGATCTGGTGGTGTTACTGTAGAAATGCTTGATTGTATTGGAGCAGAAACACAACGTCAGGATATACGTTTAAATCAAGCATATAGAGATGTGATGGCATCGCTAACACCTGAACGAAAGAAGCAACTACAAGAAGCTCAGCGTGCATGGATCAAATATCGAGATGCAAACTGTGATTTCTACGCCGATCCTGATGGTGGAACAATGGCAGCTGTGAGTAGTAATGACTGTTTTATGTCCACTACCGCTTCTCGTGCCAAAGAACTGGAGAACTTCAAGTAGGAAATAAAGTACTTATTAGGGAATGGTGGACTGCTAAACAAGAGGATCAGCTTGTAAAAAGGGGAGTCACCATCCAGTTTCTCAAAGAGAATATTTTACTTTCAGATCCTATTATTTTTAGGGACATTACCAGTATGATCCATGAGTTCATTTATCCCTAATTTAAAGATACTTTTGCTCCATATAAATTTCGCCACATTCTCCAGCCATTGAGTGCCAGAAGAATAAAGAAAAAATAGAGCACGGCTGTTAAATACAATGATTTATAGCTATACATGCCGACATAAATCACATCTAAAACACACCATAGTCCCCAGCTTTCAATATATTTTTTGGCCGCCCAATAACTTGCCACCAAGCTAAAAGAGGCCAACATGGAATCCAACCAAGGTAGTGACGCCGCGGTGAAATGAGCAAATAAAGCGCCGATCACCAGACCAGCGACAATACCCACAATCAGACTATACACCCAGATTTTTTTATTTAAATAGCCAATCTGTACGGTAAGATCCTGGTCTTGATCTTTCTTCGACCAGCTATACCAGCCATACAGTTGCATCAAGATAAATACGGCTTGTAATGCTGCGTCTGCATATAAATTGACGCGATAAAAAATAATGATATAGAGAAATACAGCGACAATATTCACCAACCAGCAGGCTTTATATTGTTTGGAGGTCAGCCACACCCCCAACACATTGAACAGGAACGCTGCAATTTCTATATTTTCCATGGCAATATAACCTGATTAAGCAGCCAATTTAGAAGTTCAGATTGAATGACAAGGTTGCTGTGCGTGGCGAACCCAAGAATAAATAATCATCGCCCAAAAATTCACCTGCATCACGCCAGTATTTTTTATTAAACAGGTTATTAATGTTCAAGCGCAGCAATGCATCGGTCGTATTGAGCTTAAATTGATAGGCTGCCCCTAAATCAAATACGCTATAACCCCCAACTTTTGCAGTGCCTTCTTTGTTGGCATATTTACTTGAACTGTACTGACCACCTGCCAGAACAGTGAGACCTTCAATACTTGGTACGTTATAGCGAAGATGCGTTGCGAAACGAACTTTTGGCACGTTTTGCGCTTGATGATTACCATATTCAACCGCTTCAACATCCTCCAAACGGGCTTTGGTCCATGCCAATGATGAGGTCAATGCCAAATCATCCGTTAATGCACCATTGAGTCCTAACTCTAGACCAAGATTATGTTGTTCGCCTTCCTCAACAAAATAGCGAAGTCCTGAAATTGGCTTGGTATATTGATTGTCTTGACGTAAATCAAAAATTGCTGCGGTAAACAAAAACTGCTTGATCTGTTGTTTTAGGCCAATTTCATATTGCTCTGAATAGATCGGCGTCAGAGTTTCAGTAGCATTCTCTGTAAACCAAGGCGCTGTTTTTCCATCTGACAAACCTTTCCCATAAGAGGCATATAGAGTCGTTGACTCTACGGGACTATAACTGACTGCAAACTGCGGTAAAAATTTACCTAAATCTGTATCGCGGACTTTTATTACCCGATCTTCAACATATGCTTGTGCTTGTTCATCAAGCTCAATCCATTTCCCGCCAAGCAAAGTTGTCCAGTGTTCATTCCATTCGATACGGTCTAAGACTGTGAGTGCAGTTTGTTTACTATCTAAAGCTTTAAAATAGGGACTAATATCTCCACCTTCTGGGATTCTATCGTAGGTATCTTGGTAAATATTGCCTACATAATCTGTTGAATTTACGTATTGATATATACCTTTGTAGTGATGTCTAGATTTATTGGTTTGCGTAATATCAAAATTTAGATGATGTAATGCCCAATCAGTACGTAATAGGCCATCTAACTTGATTTTAAACTGATTAGTTTGATAAGTATCATCTGGATTTTGATAGTCGTAAATATCGTACTCACCATCTTTACCAAACGTGTTACAGGAATATGCTTCCAGACACCCTTCTCGATAATAACCGTAAGCAAAGGTTGAATAATCATCAACCTTGGATTTACTGTGCGCTGCAACGAGTCCCAAGTTCCAGTCATCATTAAACGCATAGCTATATTTTAAACTGGTATTGAAGCTGTCAATCGTGACCGGTTTACCCCAAGTCTGATAACCTAGCAATCGATCCCATTTCACATTTTGTGGGACTTTACCATCCAATAATTGATAACCAGGCACTGATCTTTGTTCGGAACGCTGTGCTTCAAGATCAAATTCCAATTTGGATTGCGCTGACATCTTCCAATCCAAAGCCAATGCCGCTAGATAGCGCTCCCCATCCACATGGTCGACATAAGACTCTATCTGCTCATTCACCAGATTGATACGATATCCGAATTGTTGCGCATCACCCAAGAAACCACCGACATCACTTGCCACCGCAAACTGTCCATGTTGATCGGCAGAGAATGTTAATGCTTGTACTTCTTTCGGTCGCTTGGTGACATAATTGACTACACCACCCGGGGTCGACATACCACTTTGAATCGCGGAAATGCCTTTTAAAATTTCTACGCGTTCTTTGTTTTCAAGCGCAACGTTTTGTTCACCACGAATCAGATTGCCATTAATCAGATAGCTAGATGCCAAATCGAGTGCAAAACCACGTGAGACAAAGTTTGGATAATAGCCAATTGCAGCATAGCCATCACCGATGGATGCGTCATTTTTGACCACATCACTCAGTACACGAGCATGTTGCTCCGCGATGAGATCTGCAGTCACGATGGAGACGGATGCAGGTATTTTTTGCAGAACGTCCGTAGCAAATCCCTCAACATTCACTTTGGCACTCGAGTAAGGGATGCTTTGATCAGCTGTGGCGACAATCGTGTCAAGCTGTTGAACATCGTCTTCAGCATAAGTCAGCGGGGCTAAACAAAGCTGCGACAGAATGATCATTTTTAAAGACTTGGTTAATACATTCTGTTTGAATTGACGATTGTTCATACGAAACCTTATGTATTTGAAATGGGGGATGATGCTGGGGTTAGAGAGAGCGACTGAGAAGAGCACAATTCGTGTTGAATGAGTCGGCTTAACATCCGGGTAAATTGCTGACCTTGTTTGCCAAAGAACCAATCGACGTGCCCGATGATCCAATGGTAATAAGCAGCATCTGCATGTTGTTGGTTTTGAGTAATGCCAACAAAATACTCAAGTTCTGAAAAAGCGAAATCTAAATGTACGATTTTCAGTAGTTCCGGCAAAATACTCAAATCTTCTTGTGGAGGTATCTCGGAAAAATAGGCGTGTAGAAAGGCGGTTAAACCGGCTTCATCAATCTGAATATGTGAGTGCTGTTCTAATTCTAACCAATCAATAAAATTACGTTCAATCGTCACAGCCAGATCATAAATTGCTGAATTTCGATCCGATAAGCCAAAATCAATCACAGCCGTAATCTCAGCATCCGCACTAGGTGCTGACCAAAAGAGATTTGAAGCATGTAAATCGTTGTGCGTCCAAATTTTTGCCGCCTGTTGCAAAACAAGCTTAATCTTCTGATGAACCTGTGAGACTCGATCTAGAAAGCATGGATCTAGATTTTTATCGGAAAAATAACGGCTTAATTCTGGACTCTGTGTAATGCGCGATTGTATGGCTGCAACGATATTTTCACTTTCTAAAAGCTGTTGATTGGATACTAGATAACGTGCTGATCGACCCTGTAGATCAGGAAAATCCTGCATCGCACGATGCAGTTTTGCAAGCAAAGATCCCGCTTTGGAGGCATGTTCAGCATAGAAAAAAGGCTTCCAAGATTGCTGATCTGCATATAAATCGAAGCCCTCTGCTTTTTCATAGACTTCATAAGTCCAGTCACCCAACTCTAAAGCCGTGAGACCTTGATGGGTTGAGAGCAATCTTGCAACAGGAATTTCCTTGCCGGCTAAATGCTGAAGAACGGCATGCTCCTGTAAAATATCGCGGGCACGACGAAATGAACAATGGCTGCGCTTAATAAAATACGGATGAGCGACGGTTTCATCTGTGGTCGCTGAATCCTGCATAACGGTTAAGAGTACAGCCGATGAAAAGGGGCGTGGACTATGCCATAAGGTCTGAATATTATTGCCTTGTAAACATGCATAATGCTGCTGTAGGCTTTGTAATTCCCGGTCAGGAATATGTGCCCAGTCTTTATTTTCCCAAGCATTCCCCATACCATGACCTAAATCATCTGTGATGATAGTCATCGTAGACACTCCTGAGCCAGATTCTCATTTCGCAATAGTGGATCTTCATCATTTAAGAAAATTTGCATGCATCATTTTGATCCACATTTAATATGTAAGACATACGATACAGTTAAGTGGTACATACCAGTATTAAGCTGAACGCAAGTTTAGCGTTTTAAATATAAAAATAGAATGATTAGTTGTTATAAGTATTTCATAAATAAAAAATCCTAAAAACAGTTCAAGTCGTTAGGATCTAAATTTTTATGATGAACATTAAAGCTTATACCTGTATATCCAAGGTCATTTCAATTTTGTCTTGTGACCAAATTTCGATGTCATATTCGATCACCAGATCATCTGACTTTGAAATACGTTCAATGTAAGTTGCTGTTTGGCTTAAAGGAATTCCTAAATATTGGCTCTCAAAATGAGACACACCGGTATTTTTGATTTTTAACTGGCTACTCGTGTAATCATAATGAAAACTATTTTTAACGACTTCTTGGACTGAAGTAATCACGTCATAATTCAGTACATTTGGAAATAACATGATAGGCAAATAGTTATATTCTAGAAGTACAGGTACATCATCAGCATAACGTAAACGAATAATTTCAATAAAGCCGAGTTGGCGACTCTCTTCACTAAACAGATCACTGCGATTAAATTGATCAATCTGTTGGGCCGAGATCAGTTCAGTCCGTGCCTGAAAGCCCTGTGCCTGCATGTAGGACGAAAAATTATCAACTGAGGTTGGATAATATTGAATTTTCTTATTGCTTACGAACCAGCCAACATTCTGACGTTTGTAAATTTTATCTTCAGCACGAAGCTGTTCATAGGCTTTACGCACGGTTTCCCTTGAGCACTCAAACTTTAATGCCAAGTAACGTTCTGATGGAATCATTTGATTAAAACTATAATTTTTCAATTCAGCCTCAATCAAATCTTTGATTTCCATATATTTCATTCAGTGAGTCCAGCTCGTCAGCGATAAGTTATATTGATGGTACTAAATTAAAGAATCGAGAAACATAAAAATAAGGCATAGATCAGTAAAATGAGTGAATGAAGCACTCAATCAAGCAGATAAGTTCACAAAATACCGCATGATTTCTTCTTAAATGATAATTAAATAGGAGTACATCGTTAGGCACTTTTGCAAATAGCCATTGATGATAAGCAAAATGGTTTTTAGCTAAAGGTCGAGTATATAAATCTCTTCCATAGTCGGCGTTTTTAGGGTGAAACTATTCTTTGAGATGTACGCTGGTATTGGCATAGGAATTGAAGCCATGTGTGTACTACATAAAGGGCAAGCTTCGTCATTTTATTGTGGTCACAGCATCAGGGTGAAGTATATCTAGTGAAGAAAATTTTCGGCCTCTAAACACTTTTTAAAGGGAACATCACCGACTTAAATTTCTACTTTTTCAAATTGCTCTTATCTGAAACTCCACTTAAGAAAAGACCAAAAATCAAGTAAAATAAAAGGCAGATCAATACCTTATTAGGATGCTTACTGAGATAAACTTTTAAATGCTGTGAATGATCTGTTGTGAACCCTATTCAATACGCTTATTTAAGATATTCTTTTCCATGGATCAATTAGAACAAACTAAAAATTCTCAAAATTCAGAACTGATCGAGATCGATGAGGGTATTCGACTACATATCACTTGGGCGCAAAAAGTATTTGAATACCTCGTTTTAAAAACACCTGCAGAACCTCAATTTTCGGCTGAAAATAGTCATTTATTGTGTCAATTTGGCAAATGGTTTCAATCAAATCACAGCAAGTTTGAAAAAATCAATCCTGATAAAACCCGGGAACTAGAACAAGCGCATTATCTTGTCCATCATTATTTGCATAATATCCTTTCCAGGCTCGGTGGAGATCAGCATGTAGATACAGATTTAGTCAGCCAATATCAAACAAGTCAAAGAGATTTGATTGAGCTCCTGATTTATTTTAGAACCCATTTTATTACCAAGAAATTACAGTATGACCCTTTAACCGGTTTGGCTTTAAGATATGGGATAGAAAATAAATTCGCTATCCTGCGTCAGAGTACAGAAAAATACCAGAAAATATTGGCGGTCGGTTTACTGGATTTGGATTATTTTAAACGGGTGAATGATCAATATGGGCATCAGGCGGGTGATGAAGTTCTTGCTTATACTGCGAAGTTACTCCGTGATTCTCTTCGAGATACGGACAACATTTTTCGCTTTGGCGGAGAAGAGTTTTTAATCTTTCTAGAAGTGAGCAATGTTGATTCCCTGCATAGGATTATTGACAGAATTTTCCAGTCACTGCATAACAATCCGATCCAATTAGAAAGTGGTGAAGTCATCCATATTACCGCAACAATCGGCATTATCATTGTAGAGCCTGATGAAACCATGGAAAACGCCATTGCCAGAGCAGACCGGGCCCTTTATTTAGGAAAACAGCAGGGACGTGACCAGGCAGTTTTTGCATGATCGGATGAATTTGCCGGGTTCATTTACATTCAGAAGAGTCGCTGTTGCAAATAACTACGAATGATAAGCTGAAGAGTTTCATGATAAACATCGTTTTAGTGTGTATGCCTTGGCTATGGCTGAATAGACATTCCACCTGCATTAAGAGGAGAAAGGTGGAGTGATATATGAAAACTATTTGGTGCGCTTGTCGATGCAGAGAAACACATCGGTGCTGCTCAATATGAGTTAGAACGCGACCATGGAATTAAAATCCAATTATTATGATTTAACTTTATGATTTTTTGAATTTCTTACTTTAGATAATTCTGGATATTGAATATTTTTTTGCAGTAGTTTGATAGGGGAAAGATGCATCCCCTTGTTTTAAGTTTAAAGCAGGACTAGTCGTGGGCTGGGTAGGATTTTTCTTTACCGAAATTATTTTTTCTCGATAAAGAACCCTCAACCGTTTTATTAAAGTCAGTTTTGACAAATTATTCATAATTTGAGCTTTCAGTTTGGTATTTGGCTTACTATGGGCGTGCCATTCTCAATGGCATGTGGATTTTTTGCGGATATTTTCATTAGTCACTTCAAAGGTTGAGTATTGTAAAAAATAATACGATTTGTTCATACGTATTCTCTGTGAATTCATAGAAAGAAAATGAGGCCAGTGTGATCGACCTCATCAATATAGGTTCTTTATTCAGATAAAACCTGAAGATCTTTGTATGAGGTAATCAGGTCAGAATATATCCTGCTTGTTTTGGGAGATGGATGGGGCAAGAATTTTTCGCCTTATGCTTAACCGTGAGCAATTGAGCTAACTGTGTTTCAATATTTCGCTGCAGGGTTTGCTGATGTTGCTCGCTTAATCCAGATTGCGCCAACTGAATTTCCAGATGTTCAATTGCTTCACCATAACTAATCTCTTTTTGTTCAATAGCATAGTAGTAACCATATAAGGCACCCTGATTTAAGTTCTGGTAGGGTAAGCCCTGCTGAATATTAAAAGCTATTGACCCCAAAACGCGTTCAGAGGCGGCTAACTTCCGCAAAGGATCACGTGCGACACGTTCACATGGGTCTTTGTAAGCATTGACACAGGAGTTGATGAAGCTTTGTGCCAGGTCATTAAGGTCTTTTTTGCGATGCGGCAGGGTAAGGGCAAGTCCCGCTTTCACTTCTTCTAAAAGATCCTGCATAAACTCTCGAACTTTTAGGTCGGTCATGGATAAACCAATCGTTTCGTAACCTAATTGTGCCGCATACCAGGCAGTCATGGCATGAACACCATTCCATAATCGGTTTTTGATCAACTGAATTTCTCGGATATCTTCCACTACAATCATTTGACGCATTTTGCTGAGTAATGGGCTGTTATTTTCTACGTAAATCGGCATATCCACTTCCGCATGGAAGAGAATCAAGTCCATGGTTTGTAAAATATGACTCGGTTTAAAGTTGTTACACATCTCCTCCACATACATTGAAGCCAACCGTTCCTGCTCAGGATTTAAACGAGTGGCATCTTCAATATCGGTCTGATCAAGTTCATGATCCAGCTGATATTGCTTAAAGATGTTGTACTTAATACGAAGTTGCCGATATAGATTTTGGTCGGTCAATTTGGAAACCATGCGGTTAACCACCGTATCACAAAAGTAGTGCTGATCTAGTATCTGCTCAGCCACGTTTAAAGTCGTGATTTCACTCAAAGCAGTCCGTAGATGTTCAAGTAAGACATTCTTGGCACCAACTTTATTTAAGATAATGAGGATGGTTAAAGGGTGGGTGCATTGCTCGTCATACGCAATGTAACGGGCATACAAGCCTTGGGCAATAGTTTTAGCCTCGCTGGCTAGCGCATGCTCCGGCAAGCAAAGTGCAATCATGCTTGATGTAGTATACATCTCCTGCATTTGTTCAATATTGCCTGCATCAATGATATGCATATTTTCAATACGTTCATCATAGGACAACTGCCCATAACGAATACAATAACTGCCAAAGGCATTAACTGCTGATCGATACAAAGGATTATGTGTTGAAGCATAGATCCGTTTTGGGCGTGTATAACCATCCCAATGCGACATAATCTGTGCCATAAAACCACCACCAATCGCACCAAATCCATGAATGCCGACGATTAATTGATTCAGACTTTGTGGAAAAGGCTCCTGAAGCATGGGCATTTCAAGGCTTGGTGTATATTGATCCAGTTCATGCAGACATTCATACATACTTGCAAAGAAGTAATCTGCCTTATCCAGCATATTGCTATTCGGTTCTTTGATGTCTTGAAGCAAGATGGTTACTCCACCAGCCTCATAGGCTGAAGTAATACCATTTTCAGAGTCTTCGAACATCAGGCATTCAGATGAGGGTAAACTAAGTTTCTCAGCGGCTGACAGAAAAATTTCCGGGTGTGGTTTACCTTGCTGTACTTCATCACCACACACCAGAACATCAAAGAATTTATAAACATTTGCATTTATTAAATATTCTTCAGCAATTAAGCGACGGCTTGATGTAGCCACAGCCATGCGTAAACCAGATTTACGTAAGCGTTCTAGCACCTGTACCAATCCTTTTTTGATTGGAACACCAAAACTTCTCACACTTTCAAGTTCGAGTTCATCCGCTCGTTTTCGAATCTCTGCGTAAGGGATATCTTCTCCATACTGCTGTTTGGCCAGTTGATGTGCACTGGTTGCACTGAGTCCCAGGCAAGCCATTAAATAGGCATCACTAAATGAAACCCCAATTAATTCCTGAGAAGCCTGTTTCAAGGTTTTGAAACGTAGACGCTCAGTATCGAACATGGTTCCATCCATGTCGAAAATTGCCCCATGAATAATATCATTATTAAATTTAAGCACTTATAATCCCTCTTACTGTAACACTACAATCAAATACAGCATAAGGAAAACTGATAACATGATGGAACGATTATAAGAAATGAAACAGTTTTGTTTATTTTTTAGTCGCTTGATAGCTGGATTTACAAAATTATGTAATTTTAAGTAAAGTTACTTTTCTGAAGTGTATATATGTCCCAGGGTAGAGCGTAATCCAAAGACTCATGAATCAGTAGAGATTCAAGATTTTCACTGATATGGATAAGACGTAGGATGTTAAATTGACAAACGACTCGAATGAACATAATTCCCCCCCTAACTCAATCAGTAGATTAAGACGAGTCCGTCATCGCTTTAGTCTACTGGCAGATAAGGCTGAAGATGATGAAATAGAACGTCGAATTCGTGACGGGATCGAGCTATCAGGAGCGATTCCCTGGATTCTCATCTTCGCCATTTTTATTGCATCCGTCGGATTAAATATTAATTCAACCGCTGTGGTGATTGGAGCCATGCTGATTTCCCCACTCATGGGACCGATTATGGGGATCGGGTTAGGGGTAGCAGTTTATGATTTTAAACTGGTGAAACGTGCACTTTTCAATCTGGGTATTGCAACACTGATCAGTCTGGTCGTATCAACCCTATATTTCTCGATATCACCACTCGATAATGCACAATCCGAACTTTTATCACGGACTAGCCCAACAGTTTGGGATGTGCTTATCGCATTATTCGGTGGATTGGCAGGGATCATTGGGGTCACCCGAGAAGAAAAGTCGAATGTTATCCCTGGGGTGGCGATTGCGACTGCATTGATGCCGCCAGTTTGTACCGCCGGATTTGGTATTGCGACCGAACAGTGGATCTTTGTCGGTGGCGCACTGTATTTATATACCATCAATTGTGTATTCATCAGCTTGGCAACGATTATCGGTATCCGAATTCTAAGGTTAAAACCACATAGTTTTGCTGATGAAAAAGTCGAAAGACGTGTGAAGATGTCATTGCTGATGATTGCGATTGTAACCGCAATTCCGAGCGCCTATCTGGCAACCAAATTAGTGAATGAAGAAGTTTTTAAATCCAATGCTAACAAATTCATTACACAAGAATTTACCTTCAAAGATACACAGGTTGCCAGTTCAAAAATTGATAGCAAAACACGTACGATTGAGCTGGCTCTGGTCGGTTTGCCATTAAGTCAGGCTACGTTGCAGAATATTGAGGGAAGACTTGCTGTTGCACAGCTTGAAGGAACTAAAATTATTGTTCATCAAACCAGCGATAATAAGGTGGATGTGACTGCCTTGAAGTCTGGATTACTGAGTGATTTGTATTTGAATGGACAAGAGGCCCTACGTCAAAAGGATGAACAGGTAAAACAGTTACAGCAAGAACTGAAGGTAAAAAATGCCTTATTTACCAATGCAGATGATATTTTTGCTGAACTTCGCGCACAGTATCCAAGCATAACCTCCGTCTTTCTTGGACAGGGGATTGATTTACCAACTGTTGCCAATCAAAAGCAAATACTTCAACTCAGCGTGAGAACATCTGAACCGCTATCTAGTGAAGATAAAGTGCGAATAGAAAATTGGTTCAAGGTCAGGACAAAAACAGATACTGTGCTGTTAAATTTCGTGGTAAATCAAGATAATTAGTTTGTGACGAATGCTTTTCATAAAAAATGGCTCTCTCACAGCAGAAAAATTGGAGAACAATAAGCTCTCCAATTTTTAGCTCAAAACAGTTCACAAGTGAATTAATATAATTGTTCATCAACAAGCTATCAGTTAAAAGTAATATGGATTACTTTTACTTGATATGCCTCTTTAGTTACGTACTACATTTAAAAAATACAAATGACGTTCATATTGATCAATAATGTCCTGAAGTAAATCTTCTTGCGTCCACTCCATGACATTGTAGTTTTTACCCCCTTCTTTCAGAAAAACTTCAGCTTTGTAACATTTCTGCGAGAGGTTACTTTCGTCATCTAGCATAAAACTCGGTGCCCGTGTTTCAGTGGCCATAACTTGATAGATGAAGTTGATTTCATTTTGATGATCTACTTTCAACAATATTCCTCCATCGACTTCAAGGATAGAAACATCCAAATTCCGGCGCTGAAACTCGTGTTTTATGTTCTGGAAAGCCTGGCGGACATTCTGATGAATATAGGATTTTACTTCGGCCTCAGAATGAGGGTAATGCATAATTAAGCCTAGACGCTGTTGCCAGCTTCTTGGGTTTTGTATGGCTCTTGGTGTAATTCTTGCAGTTTGTAAAGCCTGTACTTTAATAACATCCAAACGTAGGGCTTTGATCAGGCCCCAACACAGTAATAGCATGATAAAAGTAAAGGGTAAGGCACTCATGATTACAGCAGACTGTAGAGCACTTAAACCTCCGACGATCAGCAAAATAATAGAAAGGACCGCAATAATTGCCATCCAGAACAAACGTTGCCAAACAGGCGACTGTTCCGTTTTAGCCGTTAGATAGTCCGTGATCAAAGCTCCGGAATCAGCCGAAGTGATAAAAAACAGGAAGATCAGGAGGGTAGCTATCAGGCTGGATATACTTGAGAAAGGTAAAGTCTTTAGAAATTCGAATAAAGCAGTTGAAGAATCTTTTTCTACCGCTAGTACGAGACTAGAATGACTTTCAAAAAGAATGCTAAACAATGCTGCATTCCCCATAAAACCCATCCAAACTAATGTAAAACCAGTCGGAATCAGTAACACCCCTACAATAAATTCACGGATTGAGCGGCCACGAGATACGCGTGCAATAAACATACCGACAAACGGTGACCAGGAAATCCACCAAGCCCAATACATGATCGTCCACCCTCCGATCCAGCCATTCGGTTGATAGGCATACAGGTTGAAGGTCATGACAAATAAATTGGAAACATACTGTCCAATATTCTGAATGGTAGTTTGTAAAATATAAATGGTTGAGCTGGCGAAAAAAACGAAGAGTAGTAATATCACTGCCAAAATGATATTGAGCTCCGATAGCCGCTTAATCCCTTTATCCAGTCCTAAAAAAACTGAAAAGGAGGCAAATAGACTTACAATAACAATCAAAAGAATTTGAGTCTGCAGACTGTTCTGCAAACCGAATAAATAGTTCAAGCCCGAGCTGATCTGGGTGACCCCAAATCCTAATGTTGTCGCAATACCAAAAATGGTACCAATGGTTGCAAAGGTATCAATCCCGTCTCCAAGTGGTCCATAAATACGTTTCCCAATGATCGGATACAAACCCGACCGAACTTTTAAGGGTAAATTATGTCTGAAAGAGAAATATGCCAGACTTAAACCGACTAAGGCATAGATTGCCCAAGCATGTAAGCCCCAATGGAAAAACGTGATCCTCATTGCCTGCTGCGCTGATTGAATGGTTTCAGGTGTTCCTGTTGGTGGGCTGACATAATGCATGACAGGCTCAGCAACCCCAAAGAACATCAGACCAATGCCCATCCCGGCAGTAAAAAGCATGGCAAACCAAGAGCTATTTTTATATTCAGGCTCACTATGATCTGGGCCAAGTTTGATTTGTCCCATTTTAGATAAGGCAATACATGCGAGGACAATCAAAAAAATTGCGACAGACAGTACATAGAACCAGCTGAATGAATGAGTAATCCATTGATTAAGTTGCTGAGTAATCAGATCAAACGCTGCAGGGGTAAAAATGACCAGTGCCAAAAAAACAGAAATGAGTGCAACAGTACTAAAAAAAACATTTGGATTGACATTGTCATACCAAGATGTGTTCTTCGAAGGCATAATTCCTCCATATTTTGTATTGGAACAAAGATCCAAAAGAAGAAAATTTTTTGGATAAGTCACGCTCTTTAAAAGAAAGTAACTTTCATGTTTAAGTATCTCTTTAATGTAAAGAGCTAAATGGATTCGGCGATCGCGCCTACTTTAAGGATGCCTTAGTTATATTCAAGGCTGTCAGACGTAGTGATTGCAAACTGCTTAAAGTCTGTACCTGACGGTGCCTGATACAGCTTTAAACCAAACTCAGGAATAATGGCAATTAAATGATCAAAGATGTCTGATTGAATATTTTCATATTCCTTCCAAACAGTGGTTTGGGTAAAAGCATAAATTTCTAGAGGTAAACCTTCACTGGTCGGTTGTAACTGACGCACCAGTAAAGCTTCTGTATCGTTTATGCCTGGGTGTTGTTTCAAGTAAAACTCAAGATAAGCACGGAAAGTACCTAGATTGGTTAAACGACGGTGGTTATATTGAGACTGATTGGCCAGTTGCTGATTAAATTGTTCAATTTCTTCATTTTTACTATTGATATAGTGATCTAATAATAAAAACTTTTTTAGCTTATCTTGTTCGTGAGCAGTCATAAAGTGCACAGAGTTTTGATCGATCAGCAATGAACGTTTAATTCGTCTGACCCCCGCATCTTGCATGCCTCGCCAGTTTTTAAATGTATCGGTAATCAGTTTGTTGGTTGGAATCGTCGTGAGCGTTTTATCCCAGTTTTGTACTGTGACAGTATGCAAGGAGATATCAATGACATCACCATCTGCATTTAAAGATGGCATTTCAATCCAGTCACCAATACGCACCATGTCATACGAGGAAATTTGTACAGATGCCACCAAGGACAAGATGGTATTTTGAAACACTAGCATCAGTACTGCAGCCATTGCTCCAAAACCTGCCAGTAGAGTAAAAACATCTTTGTTCAGAAAGGTGCCTATAATCATCAGGACACAAACTAAATAAATAATTAGCTTTACTAACTGCAGATATCCTTTAATTGGCTTGTTTCTGGATTTTGGATTACGCTGATAAATGAGATTGAAAATATTGAGACATTCTGAGATCGCAAGGGCAATTGTTAAGAAAATAAAGGCCTGTGTGCCCATTTGCACAAAATTTTCAACTTTATCTGACAGGTGAGGAACCGTAGAAATGCCATTCATGATCACCAGTGCAGGTACAATATTAGCAATGCGCTGAATCACGCTATATTGGGTAACGATGTCATTATTGGCAAAAGCTGTTTTAGAAATGAGCTTACGTATGCCACGTACAATGACTTGTTTGGCAACAAAGTTGGCGAGGATTGCCAAAAAAATCACAATACCGAGAGAGGTGATCATCTCTAACCAAGGGTATTGATTAGACCATTCTTGAAGATTTTGAATAAAGTTAAATTGTTGCAAAAGATACTCTCTTTAAGGTTTTAAATATTTATTTACTGAGAGAAGGTCATACCGCTTGATAGGTAAATCCTTCATACTCAACCTGTAAAGATGAGGTAGTGTATCTGGCAGAGTTCGATTTTTAATATTGAGTAACGCTTCTTCTACATTTTAAACTTTTGTTACATCTTCTATTTTTTGATTTAAGCTACAAAATTCTTCCATCTGACCCTAGCTAAAAATAAAAGGTCATTGTTCTAAGGTTTTGAATATAAAAAATAAAACAGCCCAGCTAAGAAGAGATGGGCTGTGAGAAACATGATGTTGCCTTTGAATTAACAGTAATCGCGATAAAGCGTTTTCTCTTTATTGAAGAAATTCTAGCGATAGGTAGGCTCTACTCAACTTAAATTTTGGCATGCGTCCCATACTTATCAATCATGATAGAACTTGCTTCATTTAAGCCACGTACAGCGACATTCGCACCATTCTTTTGAAACTTATTGACCACAGAATCAAGCATAGCAACAGACGTTACATCCCAAATATGGGAATGGGTTAAATCAATAATCACGTCCTTAATGTCCTCCTTAAAGTCAAAACCTTGCATGAATTTTTCAGAAGAACTAAAGAAGATTTGACCTCTCAAATCATACAAACGGGCTGTTCCTTCAGAAGATGCTATCACCTGGATATCATTTTCAAGCTTATTAGCCAGGAACAAGGCTGAGAGCAATACACCTGTTAGCACACCTAAAGCCAAGTTATGTGTAGCGACTACCACAATGACCGTCGCAATCATGACGATATTACTACTCTTAGGGTTGTCTTTGAGGTGAGTGACTGAACGCCATTCAAAAGTACTGATAGAGACCATGATCATTACAGCAACTAAAGCAGCCATAGGAATGATTTTGATCCAATCACTTAAAAACACCACAAGAACAAGCAGGAAGATACCCGCACAAAAAGTCGATAACCTGGTTAGTCCACCCGATTTTACATTAATCATAGATTGGCCAATCATGGCACAACCCGCCATGCCGCCCATAAAGCCAGCCGCAATATTCGCAATTCCTTGTCCTTTGCATTCCTGATGCTTATCACTTGGCGTATCCGTCATCTCATCTACGATCGTGGCTGTCATCATAGATTCGAGTAAGCCAACTGCTGCTAGTGCGACTGAATATGGCAAAATGATCATCAATGTTTCAATATTCAAAGCAATATTGGGAATCAAGAACATTGGAAGTGTGTCAGGTAATGACCCCATATCACCCACAGTCCGTACATCAATGCCCAGGGCGATTGCCAGTAAGGTAATCGTAATAATGCAGACAAGCGGAGAAGGTAATAACTTCCCTAGTTTTGGAATCAGAGGGAATAGATAAATAATGGCCAGACCTAAAGCAACCAGAGCATACACATGCCAGCTCACATTAATCAGTTCAGGCAGCTGGGCCATAAAGATCAGGATTGCTAAGGCATTGACGAATCCGATGACCACAGATTTAGAGACAAATCTCATTAACTTGGCCAGTTTTAAATAGCCTGCCAGTATCTGAATTACACCCGTCAAAATTGTTGCAGCAAGCAGGTATTCCAGCCCATGCTCTTTAACCAATGTGACCATGAGCAGTGCCATAGCCCCAGTGGCTGCTGAAATCATCGCTGGACGGCCACCTACGAAAGAAATCACGACAGCAATACAGAAGGATGCGTATAAACCCACTTTCGGATCTACACCGGCAATAATTGAAAAAGCAATCGCTTCAGGAATTAAGGCAAGGCCAACCACAAGTCCGGAAAGTACATCGCCGCGGATGTTAGAGAACCATTGTTCTCGTATATTAGATAACATAAACATAGCCTGTTTCTGATTTTTTAGAGAGGCTAGTGATGTGATATATAAACACACAAGCGAGTACACCACATCACTAGACACTGATGAGTTATTTACGGGTTTAGAAGGTAAATAAACTTATGATGGAGTAAGTGTCATGGATTATTAGGAACTTAGCTTAGTTTGAGAAAGAAATCAGGGCAAGGATAACAGCTAGTCATCGTTCCATCCACCCTAGCAACCATATTTAACATAATATACATTATGCGAAATCAGCGTGTAAGCCCCAAATAGAAATGTCCGGTTTCTCCCGTTCATTTAATTAAACTTGTTACTGAAAATTAACTAATTTTGTAACTTTGTCAGATGCAGATGATCCTACAGTATTGATGAGTATGCATTTATCATCTTCTAATTTTAGATAGATATTAGATGCAAATATTTCATGAAGATCTATCTTTCTCCCTTGAAACTTATGTACCTCTTTAATTTTATTGCTTAATTCAAAAATAATATTTATAAGTAATTCGAACAGGATTTCATCAAGGAATTTCTCAACTTTTTTGCTGATATTTATTTTTTGATAATTAAACTCCTGACTTAAGATTCTCTTGACCTCAGTATGTCCTAATAAAGTGTAATCTAACCAATTAGCAATGATTAAATATTCTACTTGTTCATATTGACAAGTTGTCCATAAATTGTTATGGAATTGATTTTCACTTGTTTTCCAATAATACTCCCTCTTTCTATCAGCCCATTTACATTTTTTTTTGCAATGAATTTTATTAATATAATTTAAGTAATTATTAATAAATTTGAAAAATTTAAAATTATTAAACTTGTCAGCTTGCAATTTATTTTTATAGTGCTCTAGTAAATTATTTATTTCATACCTATAATCTCTTACAAAAATTAAGACCTCCTTATCATAATATAATTTTACTTTGGGTGGTGTCTGTTTTATATTCCTGAACATAAAATTAAGATCAGTACTATTGACGGGGAAAATGTAGTTAAAAAATCCTAATAATCTATTAATATCATTCTCATTCGTAGCACATATAATATTCCCTGTAATTAAGAAATAATTTTGAATTTCTTTTTCCAATCCGACCACCCAATTTTTTATTTTACAAAATTTCAATGTTGAAACCCTTTCTTTATTTCTTGGCCAATCTAAATTTAAACTAATTGCCAATTCTTTTATTTTTTCAACCCTTGACTCAAAATAGTCATTTTTATTAGATGTTGATTCTGTCAACAAGTTTATTTTTTGTAATTTAGTCTTGTGTACTGGACATATACTAATCCAATTTTTATTAAAAATTTCACTGTGAAATCCAGATTTCATACATAATTCGCAGTATAAAAATATTTGCTTATGAGTATTGTTTCCTTTTTCTAATTGCATTTCACTCTCAATGCAATCTAGTTTAGCGTACTTGAATTGAGAGTAAGATTCGATTCTGGATGAGTTAAACATTGATATTATCTTCGCCAACTCACCCCAGGCCAAAGGTCGTGTGGAACGTGCTAACAGGACACTTCAGGATCGTCTGATCAAGGAGATGCGTCTGGAAGGCATCAGTTCGATTGCCGAAGCCAATGCCTGGCTACCCTGCTTCATTGAGCAGTTCAATCAGAAGTTCGCCAAGTGTGCGAGAAATTCCAAGAACTTGCATCGCCCTTTAACAGAGTCTGATGCTGAACTGGAGGATATTTTCACCTGGCAGGAACCGCGTAAGGTCACAAAGAACCTGACCATCACTTATGACAAGTGTATTTATATGCTTGAGCCAACAGCACTGAATCATAAGCTTGTTGGGCAATACATTTCATTTCTGGAATACCTGGATGGAACTATAGCCATCATGCATGAGGGACGAAAACTCAACTATAGCGTCTTCAATAAACTGGCAGGACTACAGCAGAATGCAGTGGTTGAGAATAAAAGATTAGGCTCGGTTCTAGCCCATATCCAGCAGCAACATGAGGAGTTGGAGAAACAGAATAAACGTTCCCGTCTCAAGAAAAGTATGCCGAGTCGTAAAGCTCAGAAAGCCATCATTGAACAAAGAAATTTAAATCCTGTGCTTGACTCTTGCAGTTAAAAACAGGACATTTTAAATGGTTTATCGCATAGACATTTTAATTGGTGAATAACACAGTCTGTTAGAACCCATTCAAAATGTCTATATTCTCACCAATAAAAATGTCTAGTTTATGATGGCTTAAACATCATGGACTGGATATGAAATATAGATGCTGATCACTATGTCTGACAAAGAAATTCAACGTCTTGCTGTTCTGCAAGACGTTCGAGATCAACGCATAACCCAGTCCCAAGCTGCTCAGCTACTTCATATTTCAGAGCGTCAGATCAGACGTTTATTGCAAAAATACAAAGCTCAAGGCCCAGCTGCATCTGTGCTTTAGTGGGACTGAAACAACCTTTGACTATATACTTTTCAAGCAGCACCTACATCGCATAGACATTTTAATTTATATGGGTGCCTACATTAATTAATTTCCCATTTCTCAATTCCATAACTTCCGCTTGTAAAAACTCAACTTCATCTAAGTGATGCGTGACGTAAATCATAGGTAATCTCATCTGATCTTTAACCCGCTTTAAAAACACTAAAAGCTGCTTTTTTAGTGCATCATCCAGCCCGGTCAAAGGCTCATCCAGTAACAGTAAATGTGGAGAAGACAACAAGGCGCGCCCAATAGAAACTCGTTGTGCTTCACCACCTGAGAGCTGAGATGTACGGCGTTGTAGTAATGGCGTGAGTTCCAGTAGTTCCACTACTTGCTCAAACTGAAATTTTCGCTCAAACGGCTTCAGCATTTTTTCTGCATAACACAGATTCTTCCGCACGTTCAAATGTGGGAACAGCAATGCCTGCTGGAAAATTAATGCAATCCTGCGTTGATGCATGGGAATATTGATATTGTGTACTGTGCTGAAAAGTACCTGTTGCTGAAATTGGATATTGCCTTGGGTCGGCCTGCACAGACCAACGATATTTTTTAATAAGGTGGTTTTACCACTTCCCGAAGCACCGACCAGCCCCATCATGGGCTGCTGCATGTTCAACTCAACCTGCAACCTAAAATCGGCATGTTGATATTCAAAAGCACATTGCAACATATCAGCTCCCTAACCTTTTCTGATAGTTTTTCAGAATCCATGAATTGGCCAACAAAGCTAAAAATGACAACAGTACAGACAACAGCACCAAGCGTATTGCCATGTTTTCGCCATTCGGCTGCTGCAGAAAAGAATAGATGGCTATCGAGAGCGTTTGGGTTTCATCTGGAATATTACCCACAAAGGTAATCGTTGCCCCAAACTCTCCAAGACTGCGACTAAAGCATAAGATACTGCCGATCAAAATCCCAGGAAATACCAAGGGTAAATTGATACTCCAAAAGACTTTCCACGGTGCTGCGCCCAGTGACCCCGCAATCTGTTCAAGTTGCGGATTCATCAATTGAAAGGATAATCGGATGGGTTGCACCATCAACGGAAAGGCCACCAGCATGGCGGCTAAAACGGCACCTTTCCAGTTGAATGCCAGCTCAATACCTAGCAGTTGCAGATATTGCCCCAGAAAACCCTGTTGACCGAAAGTCAGGAGCAGTAAATAACCCAACACCACGGGAGGTAAAACCATCGGCAATTGCAAAATAGCTTCCAGGATAAACTTCAGATGAAATTCATACCGGGCCAATAGCCAGGCCAGCGCTATAGCAAAAGGCAAACAGAACAATGTGGTACATATTGCGACCTTAGCTGACAAGATCAACGCGCTTAACTCTTCTGGGCTAAACATGCTTAACACTCCTGAATCTATAGTCAGGATTTCAACTGAAAACCGTATTGATGAAAGATAGCTTTGGCTTGCGAACTGTGCTGTAAAAACTGGATGAAACGCACGGCTTCCGGATTTTTTTCACCGCCTTGTGTCAGAGCTATGGGATAGACGATAGGACGATGTGACTGTGTAGGGAATGTCCCGAGGATTTTGACTTTTTGGCTCAACAAAGCATCCGTCTTATAGACAATACCCACCTCACATTCACCGCGTTCGACAAATGCTAGAGCTGAGCGTACATCTTGCATTCCGACAATCCGCCCCTTCAGAGAGGTTAGCCAGTTGAACTGGCTCAAACTTTGTTTGGCATATTTACCGACTGGAACAGACTCCATATGACCTGTACACAGATAGCCCTGGAACGACTGGGCAAATTTAAAATTTGGGCTGGCAGTAAAGGTAATCTTGCGATTTTTTCGGCTAATCACTACCAGTTCATTACTTAGTAAAGGCTTGATAGTCTTGGAATCAACCACCTTTCGCTGCAACAGATAATTCATCCAGTCCGGATCAGATGAAAAAAATAGATCCGCTTTCGCACCCGCTTCGATTTGCTTGGCTAATGTAGAGGATGCTGCAAAAACCGGAATGATGTGCGTTGACTGATGCTGTATCTGATAGGCCTGTGCAATATCCGTCAGGGCATTGCTCAGGCTGGCCGCTGCATAAACTTTGACGCTACCGGCCTGTACTGTAACAATACTACTAGTCAAAGCGATGCCTACCCCCAGGGATGTTTTCATACACTTCTCCTTAGCCTTGGATGAGCAAAACCTTCACGATCTGCCCTGCATGTATTGCAGTCGCTGCAGGGACACGAACCAGCGCATTCGCTTGCATTAAATTACTCAGCATATGTGACTGTTGTTTAGATAAACTTGTAACCTTTAAGGTTGCCTGATCCACAGTCAAGGACATACGTAAAAAGCGCTCTCTCTCATCCGGTTTCAGGTCATGTGTCAAAATGGCAGTTATCCAGTGGGGTTGTTGCTGCTGCCCTTGTAAGGCGAACAGCAAAGTCGAGACATATACTTGCATGCCGACATAAACGGCGGCCGGATTACCAGGCAAACCCAATAAATAACAATGTGAGCCATCTTCACGGCGCTGTCGGGCAAAGAACATTGGCTTTCCCGGTTTCTGCTTCACTTTCCAGAAAATCTGTTGAAAACCCGAATCCAGAGCAGCCGGACGGATAAAATCATAATCTCCCACCGAAATGCCGCCCGTGCTTAGGATGAGATCATAATGTTCGCTTAAGCTTTGCAGTAAGGTTTTGACCGCAGCAGCACTATCCTCGACGTGGATAATATCGACAGAATGTCCGGCTTGCTGGAACCAGACATGGATTAATGGGGTATTGGCATCAAAAATTTTACCGGATGCCAGGTCCTCTATGTTTTCTGCTACCTCATCACCCGTAATTACCACAGCCACTTTCGGGTAACAAAAGACCTCGACTGTTTGAATACCTGCCATACCTAAAGAAGCAATCGCACCGACTGATAAATACTGTCCTTGTTCGGCCAGTAATTGTCCGCAAGTGATTTCTTCTCCAGCATGACGAATATCCACATCCAGACTTAGATTTTTCTCGACCTTAATGCAGGTCGAATTACCCCGATGGACAATTTCCTGACGTGCAACTGTAGTTGTCCCGGTTGGAATCGGAGCACCGGTAAAAATCCTGACGGCTTGTTCAGCCTTGAGTGACACAGCTGCCTGTTGTCCGGCACGAATTTCACCGATCAACTCAAATTCCGTATCTTCTTCAATCACCGATTGTGCACAAATCGCATAACCATCCACCGCACTTTGTGCAAATATAGGCAGATTAATCTTGGAATAAACATCTTCTGCCAAATACCGGTACAATGCCTGATTTAACATGAGCTGTTCTGTCTTCAAAGCTTTGGTCTCATGCAGAATGAGATCCAACGCCTGATCAACACTGATCAACCCCTGCTCTGTATCACATCCTGACATTATTGATACCCACCTTGATGTGGAATATTTTTTTGCACGTCAAATAAATGCACCAAGGCGGGCAACACCGCGATTAAAGATTCTTTTGCCCCTTGTCGACTGCCAGGCAAGGTCATCACCAGACTATTTTCAATATAGCCTGCCACCCCACGGCTCAAGGCCGCATATGGTGTACGTTTCTGGCCAAAACTACGCGATGCTTCCATTAACCCGGGAATTTCGCGTTGCAATAAGGGTTGCAGGGTTTCTACCGTTAAATCTTTAGCTCCAAGTCCGGTTCCACCCACCGTTAGAATCAAAGGATAATCATTTTTTTGCTGTTCGATCAGAGCCAATAATTGTTCAGGACTATCTGCAATCACCTGATATGAAATTTCGTCAAAATTGGCTTCCTTTAAAATCTGCAAAACATTTTTCCCGGCAGTATCGGGTTTTCTACCCGCAGCAACCGTATCTGAAAGCACAATCACCGATGCTGGCATGGCCTGTTTGAGCACGCGAGTAAAATGAGACTTACCGCCTTTTTTTTGCTGCAATTTACATTGATCGAGAGATAAATCTTCCGGCTCACAATGTGGTTTAAGCATGTCATACAAGGTCAGACCAGCCAGGCTCACCGCCGTCAAGGCTTCCATTTCTACACCGGTCGGACCAATGGTTTCCACGGTAGCAATAATCTCAACATGGGCATCAAAGAGTTCATATTCCACATCCGCACGATAAATCGGCAATGGATGACACAGCGGGATCAACTCATCCGTCCGTTTTGCAGCCAAAATGCCTGCAATCCGGGCTGTCTTCAATGCATCGCCTTTCTCCGTATTGCCATTGCGTAACAGTTCAATGCAATGTGACGGGGCATGCAGGATCCCTGTCGCTACGGCAGTACGATAACTTTCAGCTTTCATTCCGACATTTTTCATTGCGGCTTCCCTAGATTCATTCTGATTCCGATGTTAAAGATGGTTGTGGCGTGTGAAGTGCTAGACAGAATGCGCATGATGGCAATGCAAATGTTCAGCGTGTTGAGATGTTTTTAGGGATAAATCTGCTACATATCTGGCATTCGCATAATCTTGACGGATACAGCAACCTTCTACATATTGACTGCTCCCATCCAGATAGAACTCTTCTTTCCAGACCGGGACTTCATGTTTCACCCGTTCGACCACCGCTTCGCATGCAGCAAAAGCCTCACGCCGATGTGCTGCGTAAGCGACTGCAATAATTGCTTCTTCACTAATCTGCAAGGTTCCGATGCGATGCATAACACGGACATAAGACACGCCATATTGCTGCTGGATGTCCTGTTCAATCTGGCGAATCATTTTCTCTGCCACAGGTGCGTAGGCCGTATATCTCAAGGCCTTGACCGCTTTACCTTCATGATGGTTACGCACCGTCCCGATAAACACGCCAACCCCACCACATTTAGGAAAATGCTGAACAGTATCAAAACGGTCCAGGCTCAAACGCGTCTCTGAAATGCGTGCAAAGGATTTAAGTTCGTCCATATCATCCTCCTGCCACAGGTGAAAGCAAAACCAGCGTGCTGTCTTGTCGTAAGATAGCTTGCCGTGGAATGATGTCTTCTCCAATGGCACAGGCACAGCGCTGCAATAGCAGATTTGACTCTGGATAATCCTGTGCCACCTGATCAAGTACATCAGCAACACTTTGGCCTGAATTACAACGTATCTCCAGAACTTGAGGAAGGTTGCGTTCAATTGCACCAAATGCTTCGATTTTAATTTTGAGGGTCTGCATCCTAACCTCCTAGCATGTGCATGCTGATTTTTCGTGAGAACTGAGTACCCGTCTGCTGGGTAATAGCCTGAAAGCCAGATTCTTTGTGCCAGATATAATCGGAAAGTGCCGTCTGTAAGTGCAATGCAGCGAAAGGTTCAGCAGCCATCAAGGCTCTGATTTGATTTTTCAGACTCAGTCCTTTCGGGGCAAATAAACAGTTATAAAAATCACCTTGTGCCGTTAAGCGTAGCCGATCACAGCTGCCACAAAAGGAATGGGTAATGGTCGAAATAATTCCAATAGGATGGCCATCAATTAAATATTGCCGTGCCGGATCAGCTGAATGCCGGTTCAGGACAGTAAGATCAAATTCAGTGGCAAGCGTTTCCAGAATTTGCTGCTCGCTGACCACATGTGCACTGGACCATCGATGTTCACCATCAAGTGGCATAAATTCAATAAAGCGTAAAATAAACTTGTTCTGGATTGACCAGCGTGCTAAACGCAGAATCTGATCTTCATTCACGCCACGCATTAATACGCTATTGATCTTGATCGGAAAACCTGCAGCTTGTGCGGCCTCAATTCCTTCAAGAACCGGTATCAAATCTTTTTGTGTCAACTGTTGAAACTGGGCCGCATCCAGGCTGTCTAAACTGATATTCAGATCATCCAGCCCGGCCTGTTTTAATGCACTCGCATAGTATCTGAGATAATACGCATTACTGGTCATAGCGATACGCTTCAAGCCAATCGCTTTCAGTTGCTGCAATTGCGCAATAAAGTGCACCACTCCCTGACGCATTAAGGGTTCACCGCCGGTGATGCGAATCTCCTGAATGCCACGGCGCACCATAAAATCGCAAAACAGGTAAAGTTCTTCAAAACTGAGCAGGTCTTTTTTATTAATCCATTCTGGATGCTCAGGCATACAATAGACACACTTAAAATTGCAGCGATCTGTCACTGAAATCCGCAGTTTCCGTTTATGACGACCAAACTGATCCACAAAGCGCATGTTAGTTTTAGGCTGTGTCCTCATATTCATGTGGAATATCCCTCTTCAGGCTTGTGCCGCCACACGACCATAATCAGTGCGCGATATCGGCATTGCCCCATCTTGTTATTATTTAATTTGCAATAAGCGTTCCAACTTTGTGGTGGCGTAAAAAATTAGTGGCTGTGCAGAAATTTAAGCTGCTGGTACTGCTGCAATTCATCGAAGGAATTAATACTGTGAAAAAACAGTGCGTGATTTCTAAAACGTGCAACTTGAGCGTGCAGATCAGCAAAACAACCTTTTAAACTGTGCTGTTTTTGCGCCAAATGCTCTAGGAATTGGGCAAGACTGTCGCGTTTCACCAGACAAAACGGATATAAGGCTGTGCCATTGATTTCAACATAGGCCACCTGGGCCAGAGGATGTCTAGCCAAAGCCTGATGCAGCCGGCTCAGGACATTTGGTGGAATAAAAGTCACATCACATGGGACAAAGAGCACGTGGTCCGCTTGTACGTGCGACCAGGCACTTTTCATGCCCATCAATGGTCCTAAAAAGCCGCTTTGGTCATCACTATAACAGTGAACGCTGCCAATGAGGTGTTGATAAATGGACGCATCGCGATGACTATTGATCCAGACCTGTGCAACACTCGCTTTCAGTTGCTGGTGTATTTTGATCAATTGCATCTGATCATCAAATGTCTGGAGCAACTTGTTGACGCCATTCATTCTTCGTGCCTGACCACCGGCCAGGATCACTAGGTCGGTAACAGGGTAATCTTTTTTCTTGAGAACACGACTCATTGTGCCACCTCCGTCTGACAAGCTTTAATCAGCCCGCGAATCTCAGGCAAACATGAGCCACAGTTGCCCCCGGCTTTCAAGCAGGCAGTCACCTGTTTTTCATCGGTCATGTTTTGGCTTAGGATGGTTTCAATAATTCGGTTTTTACCCACTTTAAAACAGCTACAGACCAGTGGACCATCATTATTGAGCATCGACATCGCTTGTCCAGCCAGTAAGGCTTTACGGTGCATGAGACTTAAACGTTCCCGCTTGAACAAACTGGCTATCCAGTCCCGATCGGGTAATAAGTGTTGAGGTGCGATATACAGACTGGTAATCAACTGTCCTTCTTTTAACACTACACTGTGACTGATCTGTGCAGTCTGGTCTTCAAGATTCAGCCATTCAAAGCTTTCTTCCTGAAAAGGCAACCATTCTTTTAAATGTTCGGTGGTTTCTGCCAGTTTCTTACGGTCTGCTATCTCATAACGTACGGCACTAAACAGGGTAATTTTTGTCCACCATGCCATCTTTTCCAATGCTGGCCTTATACGCTGTTCATAGCCTTGACGTATGTATAACACCCCCTGCCATTGGCTATAAAAAGGCTCAATCATGACCGGGGTATGCTTAAATTCCGGCTCGCCTGAAATGACATCCACTACTGGATTGACCACTTTTCCGATACGGGCATCAGAAGCAACTTGATCATTCCAGTGAATAGGTGCAAAAACCTGCCCACGGCGGATATTCTGGCTCAGCTGGGCACGCAGCACGCAGCTACCCCATTGAGATTTCACCTTAACTAACCCAGCGTCCTGGATGCCATATTTCAATGCATCTTGCGGATGAATTTCACAGTAGGGTTCTGCACGATGGCTGCTGAGATTGGCTGACAGCCCAGTGCGGCTCATGGTATGCCACTGGTCCCGAATCCTTCCGGTATTTAAAATCAAAGGAAACGCATGACAAGTTTGATGTACCGGATTGATTGCTATGGTAGCGATAAATTTTGCTTTGCCATTTACATGGCTGAACTGCGCTTGATCATAGAGACGTATCGCTGCAGGATTCGGTTGATCTCTGGACCAGACCGGCCATTGAACCGGTTGCAGTGCCGCATATTCATCAGGGGTTAAATCGGTTAAACCCTGCAGGTTAAAATAACGAAAATGTGGCTTTGTAGTGCGCTGAGCCAGATCCGAATTTTCCAGCGCTGATAACCGCGCATGTTCGAGAAAGATCTCATGGCTGCTACGATAGTCAAAATGCTGAAAACCTATACGTTGTGCCACCTGGCTGATGGCCCACCAATCGGGTTTTGCAGCATAAGGTGCTGGTAAAAAAGCCCGTTGTCTGGAAATACGGCGTTCTGAGTTGGTCACGGTCCCGTCTTTTTCACCCCATCCCAGCGCAGGCAAAAGTACATCAGCATATTGCGTGGTGTCAGTATTCAGGCAGATATCCGATACCACCACAAATTCACATTTTTCCAGTGCACGTTTGACCTGATCAGCATCAGGCAAACTCACCACAGGATTGGTGGCCATGATCCAGATGGCCTTTATTTTTCCGCTTTCTACCGCACGAAATAAATCGACGGCCTTCAAGCCGGGCTGCTGGGCAATATGCGGACTTTGCCAAAAATTCTGTACCAGTTGTTGGTGCGCTGGATTGTCCAGTTCCAGATGTGCTGCCAGCATATTCGCCAATCCACCGACTTCACGCCCCCCCATGGCATTTGGTTGCCCTGTCATGGAGAATGGTGCTGCACCAGGTTTGCCTATTTTGCCGGTCAGCAAATGACAGTTGATAATGCTATTGGCTTTGTCCACGCCTTGCGACGACTGATTAACCCCCATCGAAAATAGGGTCATCACTTTATCTACCTGGGCGAATTTCTCATAAAAACTTTGCAGTTTTTCTAGGGCAATACCCGTCCGTTCAGCCACCTCTATCAATACGGCTTCATCTTCACTGGCAAGCAAAGCCTGCTCTAAGCCTTGAGTATGGGTGTCAATAAAATCTTGATCGGCATATCCGTGTTTAAACAGATACTGCAATAGGCCATTAAACAGCCGGACATCTTGACCCGGCAAAATTGGCAGATGCAAATCGGCGGCTTCACAGGTATTGGTAAAGCGTGGGTCAATCACCACCACGAACAAATCACGTTCTGCTTTGGCCTGCATAATGCGCTGATAGAGTACCGGATGACACCACGCAGTATTCGATCCGACCAACACCACCATATCGGTCTGTTCAAAATCCTCATAACTGGCCGGAACAATATCCTCCCCAAAGGCACGTTTATGTGCTGCTACTGCCGAGGACATGCATAAACGTGAATTGGTATCAATATTGGCTGTGCCTAGATAACCTTTTATAAACTTGTTCACAACATAATAGTCTTCGGTCAGTAATTGCCCCGATACGTAAAAGGCAATACTGTCTCTTCCATACTGATCAATGCAGTGCCGAAATTGATCCGAAATCGTGGCAATTGCAGTTTCCCAATCGACAGGTTGGCGATGGGCTTGCCGTCCAAGCATGGGCTGCAATACACGCGTTTCCAGTCCTAGAGTATCTGCTAGATTGCTGCCTTTAATACATAATTTTCCGTAATTAGAAGGATGCTGCGCATCTCCCCGAACATTAATTTTTTCGCCCAAAGCTGTTTGAGTCACCTCTACGGTCACACCACAGCCCACGCCACAATAAGGACAGGTGGTATGTGTAGTTTTACTGGAATTTTCTGTGGAGCTATTGAGATCCACCATGGAAATACTGTTCATTTAAGCTCCTGATTTGGGATAAGGTTCTGCACATGGCAAAAGGTGACTAAAGCACCTATCCTGCATTTTTTAATGCGAAATCCCGGCCAAACAGCAACTTACTGCGGATATTGGCAATCGGCGTTTGATTGGCAATCAGCTCCGCATACCATGTACCATCTTCGGTATCGCCAAACAGTACGGCACCGATGACTTTGTCTTTCTGGATGATAATGCGTTTATAAATTTTCCGTTTTTCATCATTCAGGATAATGTCTTCATAATCTTCCTGCGGTTCAAAGTTCCCTGCGGAAAAGACATCACAGCCACTCACTTTTAATTGGGTCGGTACGGTCGGTGTTTTAAATGTCAGGCTGCCACGTTCGGCCAGATGTGATGCACAAATAAAGGCTTGCCCCCACAAGGGTTCAACCAGACCAAAAGTTTGGCTGCGGTGTTCAATACACTCTCCAACCGCATAAATGCTTGGATCAAAGCTTTGCATGATGTCATTGACCAGTACACCACGCTGACAGCGCAAGCCGGCACGTTGTGCCAGTTCAATATTCGGACGAATCCCCACAGCAAATACCACCAGATCAGCGTCCAGTAAGGTGCCGTCTTTCAGGCGCAGCTGGATGACATGACCATCTTGCCCAATCAGTTCTTCAGTATTGGCCTCAGTTAAGATTTGGATGCCTTTGGCTTCAATACTCTGTTTCAGCAAGTCACTTGCTCGTGCATCCAGTTGGCGATTCATAATGCGATCCAGCAAATGTACAACGGTCACATTCATTCCGCGCTGTTTCAAGCCATAAGCTGCTTCCAGTCCCAACAATCCCGCACCAATCACCACGGCATTTTTCTTGTGCTTGCAGTACTCCAGCATGATGTTGACATCATGAATATCACGGAAACTGATCACACCCTGCAGATCGCTACCCTTAATTGGTGGAATAAAGGGTTTGGAACCTGTCGCCAGAATTAAACGGTCATAAGCCACGACTTCACCATGTTTTGTGTAGACCTGCTTACGTGCACGGTCAATATTTACAGCAGGATCACCAGCGATAAAACGAATGCCTTTATCTGCATACCAGGCATGTGAATGCAGCATGATGTCATCCATGTGCTTTTCTCCGGAGAGTACTGGAGATAGCATGATACGGTTATAGTTCCCCCAAGGTTCCTCTCCAATGACAGTAATGTCATAACGATCGGGTACCATGTCCAGCAAGTCTTCCAGACAGCGCATGCCGGCCAGGCCATTGCCGATCAGCACCAGTTTCATTTTTTCGCTGGAAGTTCCAGGGTTGGTAATATACGTCTTCTGTGGAATTGGACTGATCAGCACCTTGCCATTTTCAATCTTGCTTGGAAACACCAGAAGTCTCTGGTCTTTATCTTCCAGACAGCGCCCTGTAGCCAAACTGAAATGCTGCTTATAAATCGGAGAAGCCACTACCCGTTCGCCCTGCAAATCTCCCAAAATACCGCGCGACATCACAAAGGCTTTGCTGAACGGATCTTGATTACTGAGTGCATAGACCCGTTTTTCATGACCTACCCGGAAAATCGCAATTTGCTGTCCTTGCAGCAGAGCGCCCACGCCAGTATTCGGTGTGATGTCCTCTAGGCTGCACACTTCAATCCAATCCAACTCGTTCATTTTTTTTAAAATTGTCATTTTCATTCTCCTTTATTTTTCAATCTGCTTAGGCTTCGGCCATAGCGATGCGCGTTGCATCACGTTCTACTTCAGTCTTTGGCCGGATTTGTCCGCGAACTTCAGCAAATTGAATATGCGGGTCTTGCTGCTGTTCAGCTTTAGCATTGATAAAGGTTTTAAAGCGCTTACGCACTTCCGGATCTTCCACCGCCGTACGCCATTCATCCTGATAGGTTCCCACTACATGGCTCATACGGCGTTCCAATTCAGCAGCTAGCCCCAGAGAATCATTCACCACGACATCTTTCAGATAATCCAGCCCACCTTCCATGTTGTCACGCCATACCGAGGTACGCTGCAAGCGGTCTGCCGTCTGGATATAGAACATAAAGAAGCGGTCGATATAACGGATCAAGGTGTGGGTATCGAGATCAGAAGCCAGTAATTCGGCATGGCGTGGTTTCATGCCGCCATTGCCACAAACATAAAGATTCCAGCCTTTTTCAGTGGCAATGACGCCGACGTCCTTACTTTGTGCTTCGGCACATTCACGGGTGCAACCTGATACGGCCATTTTCAGCTTATGGGGTGAACGCAGACCTTTGTAACGGTTTTCCAGGAAGATGGCCAAACCGACGGAATCATCTACTCCATAACGGCACCACGTGCTGCCGACACAGGATTTCACCGTACGCAGCGATTTACCATAAGCATGGCCGGATTCGAAACCGGCTTTGATGAGTTTTTCCCAGATTTCAGGCAACTGATGCACTTGCGCACCAAACATATCGACACGCTGACCACCAGTTAATTTGGTATACAAACCATATTCTTTTGCAATCTGACCAACCGCAATTAAGCCATCGGGTGTCACTTCACCACCGGCCATACGTGGTACGACTGAATACGAACCATCTTTTTGAATATTACCGAGATAATAGTCATTACTGTCTTGCAGTCCGGCATGACTTGGCTTCAATACGAAGTCATTCCAGCAGGAAGCCAAGATATTTGCCACCGTCGGTTTACAGATATCACAGCCCAAACCGTGGCCATGCTGCTGAATCAGATCATCAAAGGTTTTGATTTCATTCACACGTACCAGGTGATACAGCTCTTGGCGTGAATAGGCAAAGTGTTCGCATAGATGGTTATTCACCATAACACCTTGACGTTGTAGTTCAGCCTTCAACACCTGAGTCACTAACGGTGTACAGCCGCCACAAGCAGTTGCAGCTTTTGTGCATTTTTTTAGTGCGCCCAGCGAGGTTGAACCCTCCGCAATTGCACTGCAGAGATCTGCTTTAGAAACATTGTTACATGAACAGATAGTTGCACTGTCTGGCAGCAAATCAACCCCGCTTCCCCCAGTTTTTGCCGTGGATTGCGCATAACCCGGCATGATGAGACTTTCCGGATTTTCCGGCAGCGACAACCCATTCAGCATCATTTGCAGTAAGTCATTATATTCTTTGGCACATCCGACCAGCACTGCACCCAGCAATTTCGTTTTCTCAGCATTGACCACAATCTTTTTATAGATTTGCGCAGCTTCATCGGCATAGAAATAGCTCAGTGCATTCGGTGTCACGGCATGTGCATCTCCGACAGAAGCCACATCCACGCCCATCAGTTTCAGCTTGGTGCTCATATCTGCACCAGCAAACGGGCTGCATGCCTGTTCCATTACATGCTTGGCGGCAATCCGGGCCATGTCATAACCGGGGGCTACCAACCCGTAAATTTTGTTATTCCAAAGTGCACATTCACCAATGGCATAAATATCGGGGTTGGATGTTTGGCAATAATCATTAATCATGATTCCGCCGCGCTCCCCAATAGCAAGCCCGCTCTGACGCGCCAATTCATCCCGTGGACGGATACCCGCAGAGAATAGAATAATGTCCGTTTCCAGTTCCGAACCATCCGCAAACTTCATTACGTGAGTACTAGAAATTCCGGCTTCAATTGATGATGTTGCCTTTTGGGTATGAACACTCACTCCCAAATTCTCGATTTTTGCCCGTAAAACTTTACCGCCCAGATCATCAATTTGTACTGTCATAAGGCGCGGAGCAAATTCCACCACATGGGTGTCCAGATTCAAATCACACAGTGCCTTCGCCGCCTCCAAGCCGAGTAAGCCACCGCCAATGACCGCACCGGTTTTTGCAGTTAAGCTGGCAGCACGAATCGCATCCAGATCTTCAATGGTGCGGTAAACAAAGCAGTTCTCACGGTCATTGCCCGGAATAGGAGGAACAAAAGCGTATGAACCGGTTGCCAACACCAATTTATCAAAACTCAGAACATCTCCATGATGAGTGGTGACCGTTTTATGCAAGGGGTCAATCGCCACAGCTTTGGTGTCCAAGCGTAAATCGATGCCATACGCATCGGCAAAATCCGCACGGCACAAGGTCAAATCTTTGGCAGATTTTCCGCTGAAATATTCAGTCAAATGCACCCGGTCATACGCCAAACGTGATTCTTCGGCCAAAATGGTGATTTCCACTTCGTCACCGGCATGTTCCAAAACAGATTCGATAAATTTGTGGCCAACCATGCCATGACCGATCATAATAATTTTCATATGTTTTCTCCGGATTCTTACAATTTCTTAGATTTAATTTTGAGCTTCAGCCATGTTGCGTTCATGCACAGCTTGTTCAAATAAACGCTGTTCTTTTTCTTTATGCTCAACCGAGAAACGGATCATCAGGACACAGCTGGCAGCAATCACCACCAAACCGCCAAGCACCATTAAGGTCGTTTGAATGTCTAACATGCCCTTGAGTAAGAAACCTGCTGCTACAGCTCCGACATTCCCACCTGCACCAATAATGCCTGCTACGCCGCCCAAAGCATCACGGTCAATAAAGGGCACCAAAGCATAGGTTGCACCACACGCCATATGGGTGAATAGAGCGAACACCGTCATAGTTAAAATCGCCAGCATCGCACTGTTCATTTGCGAGAACACGATCAGAAACAGACCTTCCATGAGAATCATGCTGAACAGTACCTTGGTACGGCCATCCAGACCTTTTTTCAGCGCGACTTTGTCTGAAACAATTCCGCCTAGCGCACGGGCAAACAGCGCCAGCAAACCAAAAATACCTGCAGCTAAACCCGCTTCTTTCAAACCGAAGCTAAAGTGTTCGACGTAGTACATCGCGACGATGTTATGAATAAAGATTTCGATGCCAAAACACGCTGCATAGGCACCAAAAAGAATCCAGACGCGATAGTTACGTGCCGCATGCATCAGAATAGCCATGCCGCCTTTTTTATCACTGCCGACCTGGATGCCTTGTGCACGTAATTCTTTAAAATTCCCTTGTGGGCAGTCTTGGGTCAGTTTCCAGTACATGACGCCTACGATCAGCATCAACACACCTGGAACAATCAAAGCAACTCTCCAGCCCATAGCCTGTTCAACACCAAACATAACCAAGGCGGAAAGTAGTAAAGGCATTATTGCTTGTGTTGCGCCACCACCTGCATTGCCCCATCCTGCTGAAGCTGCATTGGCAGTTCCGACCACATTAGAGGCAAACATGATGCTAGTGTGATATTGGGTGATCACAAAACTTGCACCGATTGCACCAATTAATAACCGGAAAAACAGGAAGGATTCATAACTGTTGGCAGCAGCTACGCCAAACACAGGAATACTGCCGATAATGAGCAAAGCCGTATAGGTTTTACGTGGGCCGTATTTATCACATAATGGACCAACAATCAGTCGAACCAAAATCGTGATGGCGACTGCAGCAATGTTGATATTGGCAATTTGATCTTTGGTTAAATCGAATTCACCGGCAATCACCGGCATTAACGGCGCACAGGCAAACCAGGCAAAGAAACAGACAAAAAAAGCCAGCCAACTCATATGGAAGGCTCTCATCGCTGCGCTGCTGAAGTTCAATAAACTTATTTTTGTCGCTTTTTTAGCATTGATATTGAAAGACATAGCCATCTCTCCAGAACTGAACCTATTGAGTGATCTGTCATACAGATTGCTGTAGAACAGACTCCATCAGAGCGGACGTCATTGGCCGTCTTACAAAATTATATGAGTCATCTTTGACTCAACTGAGATAATGCAAAGCCTGTGCCAAAGTAATATAAGTCGATCTAAGCTACTATTTTTATTTGTTTTAACGATGGGATTTTGAAGGATATCTAGCTTTTTTCCAGTTTGAGAAACTGAGAGATCAGGATAAATCTGAGTTGCGTGCGCTGTTGTAATACGCCGTGCCTTAACAAGGTGCAACCCTGAACATTCGGTATGCTTTTTCAGGATTCAAGAGCCGATGAAAATGTGCTGCTCGAATTTGGCATTTTAATTGCTTCTGATTGGAAACGACGTTTCTTTCAGGTTCTTCCTGATGATAGTAGCCTTATGCCAAAACTCAAAATCGCACTGATTGATGATGATCAAGCACGTGCCAACCACATCAAAGCTTCGTTAATCCAGCATGATTTCGAGGTGGTGGCCTGTCTCATCTTTGATCATTTAAACCTGCTGCGTCTGGAGCAGTTACAGGCGGACATCATTTTACTGGACATGGATCACCCACAGCGTGACCTGATTGAAAGTTGTGTCAGCCAGTTTAATCTTCCCACCGTTTTGTTCACCAAAAACAGCCAGAAAGACATGATCAAAAATGCCATAGAGGCAGGTGTCACTGCCTATATTGTGGATGGCATTGATCCCAGCAGGCTTGAAAGTATTCTGCACATTTCCATTGAGCAATTTAAAAAACATAAAAAATTGCTCTCGGACCTTGAAAGCGCCAAAAATAAATTGGCGGATCGAAAAGATATCGAAAAAGCCAAAGCCTTAATGATGCAATTACATGGCCTGACTGAAGATCAGGCCTTCCAGCTGCTACGTAAAAATGCCATGAGCCACCGCATGACCATTGGAGAAATGGCTCGCCGTTTACTGGATGCACAACAACTTTTACAGAACCATTTGAAGGATTAAACGATGTATGATTTAGAAAAAACACAAATCCAGATCGGTTATCTTCCTTTACTGGATACTGTAGCAATTCTTTGGGCGAAACAGCGTGGGTTTTTTGCAGAACTAGGTTTGGATGTCAGCCTGGTACAAGAAGCATCCTGGGCCAGCCTGCGAGACCGGCTGGCTTTTGGTTTTATCGATGCCGCACACTGCCTATCTGCAATGCTCCCTGCCGCTGCATTAGGTGAAGATCCGCTGGGTATTCCCTTACAAACCGCACTGATTTTAAGTTATAACAGGGCATTCATCAGTCTGCATCAGGAGTTATGCTATGAACTCGGGATTACTGCAGATGATAGCGCACAAGCATCGGCAGAAAAAATCGTGGCAGCCCTACAGCAACAACGCTCCATTCACTTGGCACATGTCTTTAAGCAATCCATTCATCATTACTGCTTAAGAGAATGGTTAGCCCTTGCTAACCCAAAGGTAGCACGAGAAATTCAACTGTTAACCCTTCCTCCAGCTTATATGGTAGAAGCCTTAACAAAACATCATATTAATGGTTGTTGTGTTGGAGAACCCTGGAATACTCAAGGGGAAATGTTAAGTATTAGTCAAATCGTCGCTTCGAGTCAGGAGATTATGCCTAAAGTGGCAGATAAAGTTCTGGCAGTGACTGCCGATTGGGCAATGCAACATCCAAACACTCATCAGGCAATGATTATCGCCATTCAGAAAGCACAGCAAGAGTTAAAAAATCTGGAAAATTACACGGCAGTTTGGCAAATGCTGACTGATTTCAATATCATTCAGTTTCAATCTCTGGTCACACTGCATAGCCAGAGGTTTCATGCCATTGAACAAATGATTCGCAATTTGGTGGAGGGCTCTTCACAACCGAAGGTAAAAGATTTTGAGTGGTTGATTTCACAAATGGCCAAATGGGATCAAATAAAAATTGATGAAAACTTAAAAGCAAAAATCATACGCTCATGTATTTTAAATTAGCCAATAACTTAGAACGTATAGGGTCAGAAATCTTTATCTTTTCACCAGACTGAATTAAAAATAAGGATGTATTATGGTAAAAAATCTGATTGATATTTAAATGAATCAATCAAAGGGATATATTGGCTCTGATTTAAATTATCATTTAATCAATAACATAGCTTTATTTAATTATGTGACATCAACACCTAGCTTTAAAGCAACGTGAAATGGAAACTAGTATTTTAGAGGTGCTTATGCTTATTTCTGACATGGAAATACCCCATCTTGCCGTACTAAAAAACGTTCTAGATCAAGATATTCCAGAATAAAAAGCGAGTCATACTGACTCGCTTTTTTAACCTAAATGCTGAATAAAGCTTCATTCTATTCAGATTGCAGGAATGTAAACGTTTCCTTCCATTAACACCCGTGCACTACGGCTCATAATGGCTTTTTTGACTATCCATTGGCCATTACTCAATTCAGCCTGAGCACCGACACGTAATGTTCCCGAAGGATGTCCAAAACGCACAGCTTCACGCTCTCCACCACCGGCAGCCAAGTTCACCAAAGTCCCTGGAATCGCTGCAGCTGTACCAATGGCGACTGCGGCTGTCCCCATCATGGCATGGTGCAGTTTACCCATCGATAATGCACGTACCAGCAAGTCAACATCACTGTCTTTAACTGTCTTGCCACTCGATGCCGAATAGGTTTTTGGCTTAGACACAAAGGCAATTTTTGGCGTATGCTGGCGTGCCGCTGCTTCCGAAATATCCTGAATCAAACCCATCTGTACGGCGCCATAGGCACGGATTTTTTCAAAACGTGCCAAAGCCGCTGCATCATTATTGATATGGTCTTGCAGTTCAGTGCCTTCATAGCCTAGATCTTCCGCATTCAGGAAAATGGTTGGGATACCGGCATTAATAAAAGTTGCCTGAAAACTCCCAATCTCCGGTACCTTAAGCTGATCGACCACATTTCCGGTTGGGAACATGGCACCACCGTCTTCCCCATCATCAGCCGGATCTAAAAACTCGATCTGAACTTCAGCTGCAGGAAAAGTTACCCCATCCAGCTCAAAATCACCAATTTCTTGAACTTGACCATTGCTCATCGGAACATGCGCAATAATGGTTTTTTGAATGTTTTTTTGCCAGATCCTCACAGTACAAATACCATTTTCTGGAATCCGATCTGCATCAACCAAACCATTTGAAATGGCAAAGGATCCAACAGCTGCGGTTAAATTGCCGCAGTTGCCACTCCAGTCCACAAAAGGCTGATCAATTGCAACCTGACCAAACAAATAGTCAACATCATGTTCCGGTTGATCGCTTTGAGCAAGAATGACGGTTTTGCTGGTACTGGATGTTGCACCGCCCATACCATCAATTTGTTTTCCATAAGGATCTGGACTGCCCATCACACGCAGCAAGATTTGATCTCTTGCTGAACCTGCGACTTGAGCTTGCTCCGGCAAATCATCCAGTTTAAAGAACACGCCTTTACTGGTTCCACCACGCATGTAGGTTGCCGGAATTTTTACTTGTGGTTTATAAGACATTCAGTATTGTCCTCAAAATGATTTTGCTCATTCATCACTACAGATTTTTTAGCTCGCTTTCGCGGCCAAAAAGTCCTGAGCAAAACGTTGTAATACCCCACCCGCTTCATAGACAGACACTTCTTCTTCAGTGTCCAGACGGCAAGTCACAGGCACTTCAAGGATTTCTTCTTTGCCTTCCGCCGTTGCACGTTCAATCACCAGAATCAGATCAGAACGTGGCGCAATATTGCCGATCACGCTATACAACTCAGTACCATCCAGTTTTAAGGTATTACGGTTGACACCCTGTTTAAACTCCAGCGGTAACACGCCCATACCAACCAAGTTAGTGCGGTGAATACGCTCAAAGCCTTCCGCTACAATCGCTTCTACACCCGCCAGACGTACACCTTTCGCCGCCCAGTCACGGCTTGAGCCTTGGCCATAATCCGCACCGGCAATAATAATCAGTGGTTGCTTGCGGTTCATGTAGGTTTCAATCGCTTCCCACATGCGCATCACTTCGCCTTCCGGCTCCACACGTGCTTTTGAACCTTGCTTAACCGTACCGTCAGCACGGCGGACCATTTCATTAAACAGTTTCGGGTTGGCAAAAGTGGCACGTTGCGCAGTCAAGTGGTCGCCACGGTGCGTTGCGTAGGAATTGAAGTCTTCTTCCGGCACGCCCATTTTGTGCAAGTATTCACCGGCTGCAGAGTCCATCAAAATCGCATTGGACGGCGACAAGTGATCAGTGGTGATATTGTCACCCAAAATCGCCAATGGACGCATATTGCTTAAGGTGCGAGGTGCAGCCAAAGCCCCTTCCCAATATGGCGGACGGCGAATATAGGTACTTTGCGGACGCCAGTTATACAGTGGACTTTCAGCTTGTTCAACTTCGCCCAAATCAAACATTGGAATGTAAACTTTACGGAACTGTTCAGGCTTCACGGCTTCTTTAACTAAAGCATCAATTTCTGCATCAGATGGCCAGATGTCTTTGAGATAAATCGGGTTGCCGTCTTTATCGTGGCCTAACGCATCTTTCTCGATGTCAAAACGGATAGTACCGGCAATCGCATACGCTACAACCAACGGTGGAGATGCCAAGAATGCCTGTTTGGCGTATGGATGGATACGTCCATCAAAGTTACGGTTACCGGAAAGTACCGCAGTCGCGTATAAATCACGGTCAATGATTTCTTGTTGAATCTTCGGATCCAAAGCACCCGACATCCCGTTACAGGTTGTGCAGGCATATGCCACGATACCAAAGCCCAGTTTTTCTAAATCGTGCAATACGCCGGCTTCTTCCAAATACAACGCAGCAGCTTTTGAACCGGGTGCAAAGGATGATTTCACCCAAGGTTTACGGGTTAAACCAAGCTCATTGGCCTTACGTGCCAATAAGCCAGCAGCCACGGTGTTACGTGGGTTAGAAGTGTTGGTACACGACGTAATGGCTGCAATGATAATGGCACCATCTGGCATTAAACCATCGGTACGTTGCTCAACAACACCCGCAATACCTTTCGCTTTCAGATCGCTTGTTGATACACGTGCATGCGGATTGGATGGGCCGGCAATATTACGGGTCACAGTGGACAAATCAAAACGAAGTACACGTGGATACTCCGCTTGGGTCATATCGGATGCCCAAAGACCAATTTCTTTGGCATATTGTTCCACCAGTGCCACTTGGGCATCTTCACGGCCTGTTAAGCGCAGGTAATCAAGGGTGTTCTGGTCAATGTAGAACATCGCAGCCGTTGCACCATATTCCGGGGTCATGTTTGAAATCGTTGCACGATCACCGACCGACATGGTGTCTGCACCTTCACCGAAGAACTCAAGATATGCGCCGACCACACGTTCTTTACGCAAGAACTCAGTTAATGCTAATACGATATCTGTTGCAGTAATGCCAGCTTGACGCTGCCCGACCAGCTCTACGCCAATAATGTCAGGTAAACGCATCCAGGAGGCACGGCCCAACATCACATTTTCCGCTTCCAGACCACCTACACCGACAGAAATGACCCCCAACGCATCGGTATGCGGCGTGTGAGAGTCTGTCCCCACGCAAGTGTCCGGGAAGGCAACTCCGTCACGTACCTGAATCACTGGAGACATTTTCTCCAGGTTAATCTGATGCATGATACCGTTCCCGGCTGGAATCACATCGACATTTTTAAAGGCAGTTTTGGTCCATTCAATAAAGTGGAAGCGGTCTTCATTACGGCGATCTTCAACTGCACGGTTTTTTTCAAAAGCATCCGGGTCAAAGCCACCGTATTCCACAGCCAAAGAGTGATCGACAATCAGCTGGGTTGGCACCACAGGATTGACTTGAGAAGGGTCACCACCCTTTTCAGCAATCGCATCACGCAAACCAGCCAGATCAACCAAAGCGGTTTGACCTAAAATATCGTGACATACGACACGGGCTGGATACCACGGAAAGTCCATGTCCTGACGGCGTTCAATGAGCTGTTTTAAATACTCAGTCAGATTTTCTGCATCGGCACGGCGTACCAATTGCTCGGCCAAGACTTTGGAAGTGTATGGCAGCTTTTCATATGCACCGGGCTGAATATCTTCCACGGCTTGACGCACATCATAATATTCAAGCTGAGTGCCTGCTAATGGTTTACGGTATTGGGTATTCATTAACCACGCTCCGCCAATGGTTTAAATTCAAGGTTTTCAGGACCTGTGTAGTTCGCGCTTGGACGAATGATTTTGCCATCCTGACGTTGTTCAATCACGTGTGCTGACCATCCTGCGGTACGTGCAATCACGAACAATGGCGTAAACATGGCCGTTGGAACGCCCATCAAGTGGTAGCTCACTGCACTGAACCAATCAAGGTTCGGGAACATGTTCTTGACTTCTTTCATCACTGCTTCTAAGCGTTCAGCGATTAAGTACATTTTTGTGTTCTCTTGTGCATTCGCCAAGTCGCGCGCCACTTTTTTGATCACTTCATTACGTGGATCGGCAATGGTATAGACCGGGTGACCGAAACCAATGACCACTTCTTTATTTTCGACACGTTTGCGAATGTCAGCTTCAGCCTCATCGGCATTGTCGTAACGTTGTTGAATCACAAAGGCAACTTCGTTGGCACCGCCGTGTTTAGGCCCACGAAGTGCGCCAATACCGCCGGTAATCGCTGAGTACATGTCCGAACCTGTACCTGCCACCACACGTGAGGTAAAGGTAGAAGCGTTAAATTCATGCTCAGCATACAAAATTAATGAAGTATGCATGGCTTGAACCCATTCTTCAGATGGCGCTTCACCATGCAGTAAATGCAAGAAATGCGCTGCGATGGATTCATCATCGGTTTCAACTTCAATACGGCGGCCGTTGTTGCTGAAGTGATACCAGTACAGCAGCATTGAACCTAAGCTCGCCATCAATTTATCCGCAATATCTTTTGCACCCGCTTCGTTGTGATCTTCATGTTCTGGCGTTAAACAGCCTAAAACTGAAACCCCGGTACGCATCACATCCATCGGGTGTGCAGACGGTGGTAACTGTTCAAGTGCAGTTTTCAGTGCTGCTGGTAAACCACGGAGTGCCTTTAATTTGGCTTTATAGGCTTTGAGCTCTGCTTTATTCGGTAATTTACCATGGACCAGCAAGTGAGCCACTTCTTCAAACTCGCTGCCGATGGCAAGATCAAGAATGTCATAGCCACGGTAGTGCAAGTCGTTACCGCTACGGCCTACGGTACACAGCGCGGTATTGCCTGCTACTTGTCCACTCAATGCAACTGATTTTTTTGGCTTGAAGCCTGTTGTTGTTTCATTTGTGCTCATAAGATTGTCCTTTCCTATTGATTTAAATTATTGGGGGAACACGGCGGCCTTCGCCGTGTTGACGTGTTATTTCTTTTTGGCAAATGCATTGTCTAAGTAGTCTTCAAACGCATAGTAGTTGATGCGTTCATATAACTCTTTACGCGTTTGCATCATATCGATCACATTTTTTTGCGTGCCTTCTTTGCGCAAGGTTTCATACACCGTTTCTGCCGCTTTGTTCATGGCACGGAAAGCAGAAAGTGGGTAAAGCGCGAGGCTAACATCGGCAGAGGCCAATTCTTCAGTGGTAAACAGTGGCGTAGAACCGAATTCGGTGATATTCGCCAGAATTGGAACACCCGTGGTCTGAGCAAACTGCTTATACATCGCAAGCTCGGTGATGGCTTCCGGGAAGAGCATGTCTGCACCGGCTTCAATATAGGCGCCAGCACGGTCAATCGCGGCCTGCAAGCCTTCAACCGCCAATGCATCGGTACGTGCCATAATCACAAAGCTGTCGTCAGTACGGGCATCTACAGCCGCTTTAATACGGTCGACCATTTCTTCTTGGGTCACAATGGCTTTGTTTGGACGGTGGCCACAACGTTTGGCACCGACCTGGTCTTCAATATGCATGGCGCCTGCACCAAACTTGATTAAAGATTTCACGGTACGTGCGATATTAAATGCCGAAGCACCAAACCCCGTGTCAGCATCAACCAATAATGGCAGATCACATACATCGGTAATACGGCGTACATCGGTTAACACATCATCCAGGTTACTGATCCCTAAATCAGGTAAACCTAAAGAACCCGCTGCTACACCACCACCGGATAAGTAAATCGCTTTGTAACCGGCACGTTTGGCTAAAAGTGCATGATTGGCATTGATGGTTCCAACCACTTGTAACGGCTTTTCCTGGGCCACGGCATCGCGAAATAGCTGACCTGCGGATTGATTAGACATTGTTTATTCTCCTTGTGCTTGTAGCAGAGCCTGCTCAATAATTTTGTAAGACGCATTGATATGTCGAAGCATTAACAGTTCGGCGAGTTCACCATCACCTTCTGCAATTGCATCTAAGATACGAATATGTTCATCGAACGCTTTATGCGGACGATCTGGTGTGTTGGAAAACTGAATTCGGTACATACGGATGAGGTGATACAACTCATCACACAGCATTTTTTCTAAGGTTTTATTGCCACTGCTTTTGATAATGCAGTAATGAAAGTCGTCTTGGCCTTCTTGCAGGTAATAGCCCTTGCCTGCTTTAAAATTTTCATCTTCCGCATGCACACGCAAGACATCACGCAGCGCCAGAATCTGCTTTTTATCAATATGCTGTGCAGCAAGCTTGCAGGCTAGACCCTCCAAGGAAGCACGAATCTGATATAGCTCTTTAAACTGTTGCAATGACAGTGAAACCACGCGTGCACCCACATGAGCCGTCCGATCAACCAGCTTTTGTCCTTCCAGACGGTGGATCGCTTCACGTAATGGGCCTCGGCTAATGCCATAGGTTCGCGCCAGCTCAGGTTCAGATATTTTGCTTCCTGCCGGAATTTGACCTAAAACGATGGCTGTCTGTATTTGTTTGAATACATGGTCGGTTAGCGTTCTACCATGACTTTCAGACAGCTCTGTTTTAAAGCTCACATCTTGCATATTGTTGACAATCTTTGATGATTTATCGATTTTATAACCATATTAAGGCATTAAATCAATTTTATTGTTAACAATAATAAATAGTCTTTAGTCTAATATTTGTAATTATTTTTTATATTCAATCACTTATAGCTATTGAAACACAAAGGGCTGAGATTAGCCGTGAGAGTTCATACGCTTTTTCATTAAAAAAGTTGAAAAAAGGAGAATCCGCCAAGTGCGGATTTTCTTTTGCCCGTACTCATCAACAGGTAAGAATTTAGATAGAGAGGTGAAGTTTAGGAAAGCATTCCCTCTTTTAATTGAGTTAAAATAATTTATCTGATTTGAAATTCTTTTGATTACAACTCGTGAATCTTCAGCAAAAATTAAATCGACCGTTGCAGTTTATCCAGACAGCTCTAGCCTTAATGTGGATTTATCAGGGTCTTGTCCCTAAACTGTTGCTACGTTCACCTTCTGAGCTTCAGATCTGGCAATTCGTTGGTTTTGATTTAGCGAGCGCTCAAATTGGGGTCATGTTGTCTGGTGCAATAGAGATTTTATTTGGCTGCATTTTCCTCATTTGTAGGAAAGCGATTCTTCCACATCAGCTGAATATTCTCGGGTTGGGCACCCTCTTGTTGTTGGTGATAGTTGTGGATCCCTTACAGTTAACCAATGCTTTCAACCCGGTCATCATGAATGTTGCCATGATGGTGTTGTCAATCGTGGCCATCCAGCTTATACAAATAATTAAAAATTGCCATTCAGCTTAAAATTTTTAAAAAGTTCACAATAAAATTATGAGATTGCTTATTGAATCTTTGTTCATAAAAAAACTTCTAGAAACCGCACATGCAAAGAGAATTTGGGAAATGCTGAGTTTTTATGGCAATTCACTAAATAAATCAAAAATGACTTTTCTCAGCCACTGGTTACTGCTTTGGTGATGACAAGAGGTATGCCAATACTGACGAACCGGATAGGTTGGGAAATCTAACGGCGCTTGTAATATTTTCAGATTACCCCGTGAGAGTAAAACCTCACTGAGATAATAAGGAATTGTTGCAATAGCATCGGTTTCTTGTACCACTAATCCCACGCCGAGATAACTCGGTAAAGTCATCAGGATATTACGTTTGAGTCCTCTTTTGATCAGTTCATTTTCAATATGGTAATGACCGATACTGGTATCCACATCGACATGAGACTCTTGAATGTAGGTTTCAATATCCAGATATTCGGACTGAATTCGCGGATGATCCTTTCGGCTGATCACGACATAATATTGAGAAAAAAGTTGCTGCTGGTAAAAACCCTGCTCGAATTCAGGTAAAAATCCCACCGCCAGATCAATCTCACCATTCGACATCTGATAGCTGGTTTCGCGGCTGATCGGACGCACTTTCAAGCGAATAGAGGGCGCATGCTGTTTGAGATATTTGGTAAGCTTCGGTAATAAAACCAAATGCGAAACATCAGTCATTGCGATGGTAAACAGCTGCTCCGAATGGCTCGGATCAAAATCCACCTTAAAATTATTGACAATTTCCAGTTTACCAATGATCTCACTGATGGGTGAAAACAACTGTTTGGCCAACTCAGTAGGGACCATTTCATTACCGACCCGCAAAAACAGCGGGTCATTAAAATGCGTTCTGATTTTATTTAGACAGTTGCTCACCGCCGGCTGACTCATCCCCAAAGTTTCAGCCGCTGCCGAGACATTCTTATATTTGTAAATATAATAAAAAATCTCAAGGAGTTTACTGTCTAGTTTAAACATCGCAATCATTCCCTAATTACAATATGTTTGATGCAAAGTTCACGATATAAGCCAAGATAATGGGCTTGTATCCATAAGAATGTTGGGTCAAGGCCAAGGAATGAACTGGTCTTTCTAACTCCTCTTATTTAAACATAATTTCATTGTTTATGGAGCAAGTTTCAAGCGTTGATTTCGGTAATCTGGCTATTTCCAGTATTTCAGTTTCGAGGTTTGGCCAATCCCAACATTGAAACTGTTAGTGGGATCAAGTTTCTGGTAATGCTGCTTCAGCGCGGGTTTAGCCACATATAAATGTCCAACATTATGCTCTGCCGGGTACTCTGCTCCACGGTCATCCAGCAAATGCCACATTTGATGTTCCATTTCCAAAGGGTCTACCCCTTTTTTTACAATATAGTCTTGATGGAACACATGACATATAAAGTGGCCATAATACAATTTGTGAATAATCTGCTGATCTATGTCAGGCGGTAGACACTCCACCCACTGGCGGTCATTACGGCGCAGTGCGATGTCCAAAGCCACGATATCTTCCACTTCACCGCGGTGGGTATCACGATAACGAATCGCTGCGCCAGCCACCGCAAAGCGGTGCAAAAAGGCTTTGCGTCCTTCATCTTCACTGCACAGGAAGTGTTGACCCGTCGGATGCTGCTTAAAATAACTCGCCAAGAACTGATTCACCTGCTCAACATCCTGATGTTCGATCCGCAGAATCAGGTGATGCTCATATAGATCCCGAAATTCATTCATGCGTTTCGGTAAATGGTTCGGTAGCAGTTTGGTGACAATTTGCAGAAGCTTGTCAGACAGGCCTTTCATGCCAAATTTTTCCAGGTAACCATCGACCTTGTCTTTCATGGCAAAGGCAGCCGGGACACGTGCCGTACCGAATTTTTCAATAAACATGAAGGTGTCTTTGCCATATTCGGCACCAATGTCATAGGCTACACGATGGATATACTCTCCAGCGATCGGCAATCGTGGTAAATCGGCGAGCAAAAAACGGCGGATTTCAGTGAGATCATCCTGCGCGTTGGTACCAATGTAAAAGACCTGGCTCGGGATTTTTTCAAAAGTATCCAGACGCACGGCAAACACACAGATTTTTCCGGCAGAACCCGAAGCTTCATACAACCGTGATGGATCGGCATTAAAACGTGCCGGTGTGGCTTCATCGACCTGTTTCACATCATGGGCATAACGCTGATCGGATGCACAACAGTTGTGGTCAAAGCGGATATCCGTCGCCTGATACTGCTGCTGCTCCAATCTGGATAGAATCTCTTCTGGCGAATTGCCCAAATCAATACCGAGATGGTTGACCAGTTCAAGCTGTCCTTGATCATTCACCCGTGCATACAGTGCCAGTTCGGTATAGGCGGGACCGCGGCGTACTAGTGCACCGCCGGAATTATTACACACGCCACCCAATACTGAAGCGCCGATACAGGATGAACCAATCACCGAATGCGGTTCACGCTGATAGGGAGCTAGCTGTTTTTCCAAGGCATCCAGTGTTGCACCCGGCAAGCAGATCACCTGTCTAGCGTCATCAATCAGTTGAATGCCAGCCAAGCGGCGTGTACTGATTAAAATCACCGGACGGTCATAGTCTTCTCCATACGGTGTTGAGCCACCAGTTAGACCGGTATTGGCAGCTTGCATAATCACGATACAGTCCGCATCAACCGCCACCTGCAAGACCTGCCATTGCTCAAGTAAAGAACCCGGTGCAACCACGGCCAGTACCTTGCCTTCACCAAAACGACGACCCTGACGGTACAGGCGTGTATCAGCATCCTCCGTCAAGACATGGGTTTTACCTACAATGTCTGTTAGCTGTTTTAAAACTTTCTGCACATTAAACGCAGTGGATGCTTGAGAATGGTCTTGCATGATCTTTCACTCCTAGTCCCGCAGTTCACGATCAAGCTTGACCAGACAGTCGGAAGTAATGTCGGCAATGGTTTTCGCGCCGGTCAGGGTCATGGCCACACGCATTTCCTTATCGATCAGGTTCAGCAAATTACTCACACCTTCACCACCTGCAGCACCCAAGGCATAGACAAAAGCACGTCCCAACATACAGGTATCGGCACCCATGGCCAGCATACGCACCACGTCCAGACCGTTACGGATACCGGAATCCACCAGAATTTTCAGATCACCTTTCACCGCATCGGCAATCGGGGGCAAGGCACGTGTCGTCGAAAGCACCCCATCCAGCTGACGACCGCCATGATTCGACACCACAATGCCATCGGCACCAAAACGTACCGCATCTTTGGCATCTTCAGGATCCAGAATGCCCTTGATGACCATCGGGCCCTCCCAGAAATCACGGATCCATTCCAGATCTTTCCAGGAAATGGACGGGTCAAAGTTGCTTCCCAACCAGCCAATATAGTCTTCCAGTCCAGTCGGCTTGCCTAGATATTTCGAGATATTGCCCAAATCATGTGGACGCCCCATCAGCCCGACATTCCAGGCCCAGTGCGGGTGCATGCAGGACTGTAAATAACGGCGCATGGCGGCATTTGGACCACTCATGCCGGAATGGGCATCACGGTAACGCGCACCCGGCACTGGCATATCCACGGTAAACACTAAGGTTGAACAACCCGCTGCCTTGGCACGTTCCAGGGCATTTTTCATAAAGCCACGGTCACGTAAAACGTAGAGCTGGAACCACATCGGGCGCTGAATGGCCGGCGCCACTTCTTCAATCGGACAAACCGACACCGTCGACAAGGTAAAAGGAATGCCTTTCTTGTCGGCAGCCACCGCGGCCTGCACCTCGCCACGACGGGCATACATGCCAGTCAAACCTACCGGCGAAAGTGCGACCGGCATCGACAAGGTTTCATCAAATAGTTTGGTTTCAAGACTCAATTCAGACATATCGTTAAGTACACGCTGCCTTAACGCGATTTTGGATAGATCTTCTACATTACGCTTCAGGGTATATTCGGCATAAGCACCGCCATCGATATAGTGAAACAAGAATGGGGGTAAACGGCGTTTTGCCGCTTCGCGATAGTCATTCGCAGAAGAAATAATCATGCTTATATCCTGTTTAATCGACTCGCACGCTGACGACGGGCGTCTTCCTCATCAATCATGCGTACTTGTTGAACGACAAATTCAATATGACCACAAACAGCGGCACGTGCCGCCTCCGGGTCCTGCTGTTCAATCGCGTCCATCACCTGCTGGTGCTGGTCACGCAATTGATCATAACGGTGTGCTTCCGAGTAGACTTTGCGTCGACCGAGAACCACATTGTATTGCAACAGATCAAACAGCCCGCGCATCATCTGGATCAGCACCAGATTGTGCGAAGCCTCGGCAATCGCCAGATGAAATTTGGCATCGGCAATTGCGGCCTGATCATCATCACCCATCGACTGAAAATGCGAGATCTGTTGATAATAATGACGAATCTTGCTCACATCCTCCGGTGTCGCGCGTTGCGCGGCATACCAGGCAGTTCCACCTTCCAGAATGATACGGGCTTCCTGTACGTCAAAACGATAAGCTGGATCTTCATCAATCAGGTTACTCAGCGGCTGCACAATCTGATGCTGCGACCAGTTGGTCGGCAGTTGCTGTAAATAAGTTCCCGCTCCAACTTTACTGACCAGCATGCCCTGACTGGTCAATTGTTGAATCGCCTCACGTAAAGAAGAGCGGGAAACACCGAGTTGCTCAGCGAGCTTACGTTCGGCAGGCAAACGGTCTCCGACCTGCATATTGCTTTGTTCAATTAACATGCGAAGGTTTTGTACTACTTTGTCGGAAACTTTCATCCTGCCGTCCTCAATTGCGTGTTATGGAATCATCCACGGGAACACATAAGCCTGTAAGGTAATCATAATACCCATCATAATCGTGAACGTTATACTGTGTTTAACAGTGAAACGGAACAGATCAGATTCTTTACCCACCAGACCCACCGCCGCACAGGCAATCGCAATTGACTGTGGAGAAATCATCTTGCCGGTGACACCACCACTGGTATTGGCTGCCACCAGAAGTACCTCCGGCACCCCAATCTGCTGAGCCGTGGTGGCTTGTAACGCGGCAAACAAGGCATTCGCGGATGTATCCGATCCGGTCAGGAATACCCCGATCCAGCCCAGAAATGGCGAGAAGAAGGTAAAAGCATCGCCAGTATGTGCCAAGGCTAGCGCCAAGGTCGCCGACATGCCTGAATAGTTTGCGATAAAGGCAAAAGCCAATACCATGCCGATGGAATAAATCGGGGTTTTTAACTCATTCAGGGTTTCACCGAAGGTTTTCACCGCCTCAAGCGGCTTCATTTTCAGGAAAATAATGGTGATGATCGCCGCAATAATGATCGCCGTACCGGTGGCAGAGAACCAGTCAAACTTATAGATCGCGTCATAATCTTTCACTTGTGGCACGACCGGTGGCATTTTCTGAACCAGTTGATGCAGATAAGGCACCTTGATCGCAATCACCATGTCATGCAGTGCTCCATCTTTGGCGAATAGATCTTTAAACGGCTTGATACTCCAGATGGTGACCATCACGGTTAAGATCATGAATGGAGACCAGGCTTTTGCAATTTGACCCAAGCTATATTTGGTCTGCTTTTGCGCTGCAAGGTTGGCATCGACATTGGCATCTTGATCACTGAAGCGGAAGATGTGTTTTGGCTGCCAGAATTTAAACAGGATGGTTAAGCTCACTAGTGAAGCAATCGCGGCAGTAATATCTGGTAGTTCAGGGCCAACAAAGTTTGAAGTTAAATATTGCGCGATCGCGAAAGCACCACCACCGACCAGCACCGCAGGCCAGGTTTCTTTCACCCCACGCCAGCCATCCATGATCGCCATAATCCAGAACAGCACAATTGGCACCATAAACGGCAACTGACGGCCGACCATCTGGCTGATTTCCATGGTCTCCACACCGGACACCTGCCCCGCCACAATAATCGGAATCCCCATGGCACCAAAGGCCACCGGTGCGGTATTCACAATCAGACACAGACCTGCTGCATACAGCGGTTTAAAGCCTAAACCAACCAACAATGCGGCGGTAATCGCCACCGGTGCACCAAAACCTGCCGCGCCTTCCAAAAATGTTCCGAAAGCAAAGCCCACCAACAGCATTTGCAAACGCTGGTCTTCGGTAATCGATAAAATCGAGGAACGAATAATGTCAAACTGTCCGGTTTTTACCGAAATCTTGTAGAGAAATACCGCACCGATAATGATCCAGGCGATTGGCCATAGCCCATAAAAGAAGCCATAGATCAGGGAAGCAAAGGCCATCATCGATGGCATCTGGTAAGCAAAGAGTGAAACCAGCAAGGCCAGTACCACGGTAATCGTCCCTGCCACGCTGCCTTTTAAGCGAAAAACGGCCAGCGCCAGAAAGAAAAAGATAATCGGAATCAGGGCGACCAAACTGGAAATCCAGATATTGCCCATCGGATCATAAATCTGCTGCCAATGTTGAAGCATTGTCATCTCCTTGAAATGCTCACTAAGACGGTGATAGTGGTCTGCGCCTTCATAGAAATCGCCATTTTGGTCAGACCAATATAAGTTTTGATTTGAATTAAACCTGTTGGAAACGTTTTTATAGTAGAATTAGCCAAATAAAAGATCAATATTGGTCTGATTAATTTATTATTGGTCTTACCGATTATCAAGAAATTATTCATATAAAATCTTGCAGCAGTCGAAAAACCTTGAAAATTAATTCTTGTTTTTATTTGTTTTTTTCGCTGATCAATCTTCATAGATCGGCAAATTACAACTTTAGTCGAATAAACCTCAGTATTCGATCTTTTCAAATCAACCTTTGTGAAATTAAGTCCTAAACATTTCTTCTAGCAATTGTGCTTATGTGAGTGAATTCTCATTTCGAGTGACTGGTTTTCTTCTTTTTATTTGAGTTTCATAAGCCGATCTGGATTTCAGCGTATACTTGGCACCCCCACAAATCGTGCCTTTGAATGGCACACTATCCTTTGTGGCTTCGACTGTTCGTTTGCTTGAGAATTACTATGCTCATCCGTTTTGCACTTAAACTCAGCCTGGCTACGTTGATTTGTCTCTCCCCTGAACTATTTGCAAATACGACGGTCAATCAGGCAACACTCAGCAGTTATGACTATGACAATGAGATTTTCCACCCAGTTCGGGCTGAACATGGCATGGTGGCCTCCGAACATGAAATCGCCAGCCAGGTCGGCCTGGACATTCTGAAACGCGGTGGCAATGCGGTCGATGCCGCCGTTGCCGTTGGCTTTGCCCTGGCAGTGGTCTTACCGCATGCTGGTAATCTGGGCGGTGGCGGTTTTCTGGTGCTGCATGATGTCAAGTCTGGTCAAAATATTGCGCTGGATTTTCGTGAAATGGCTCCGCGTCATGCGTCACGGAATATGTTTCTCGATGAAAATGGCAATATTATTGCCGGAAAATCGCTGTATTCACATGACGCCATTGGCGTACCTGGTACAGTCGCGGGCCTGGAATATGCCCTGAAAAAATGGGGTAGTCTGCCCCTCTCGGAAGTGATCTCCCCAGCAATTCAACTGGCAGAACATGGCATTCCGGTCAGCCATTCTTTGGCCAAAATGCTGAATGCAGCTCAAGAGAAATTAGGCAAATGGCCCAGTTCACGCGCTATTTTCTTTCAGGAGGATCGGCCTTTACACTATGGCGAACGTTTAGTTCAGCAGGATTTGGCGCATTCCTTGCGATTGATTAGCCAACAGGGTAGCCGTGTGTTTTATCGCGGAGAAATTGGCGGCAAAATCATTGCACAAATCCAAGACCATCAGGGCATCATGCAAAAAAGTGACCTGCGTGCCTATAAAGTGGTCGAACGTCAGCCCATCATGGGCAATTATAAAGGCTATCAAATTGTCACCATGCCGCCGCCAAGTTCCGGCGGTATACATGTAGTGCAGATGCTGAACATTCTGGAACAGTTTCCGCTACAGCAATGGGGTGCAAATAGTGCCCAGACCCTGCATTATCAGACCGAAAGCATGAAACTGGCCTATGCCGACCGGTCTCAATATCTGGGAGACCCTGATTTTGTGCATGTGCCTGTGAAAGGCCTCAGTTCAAAGCGCTATGCCCAGACTTTAGCGAAACGCATTTCAGCTGAATATGCCACACCATCGAGTCGCATTCGCCCGGCCAATCCTCTGCCTTATGAAAGTGACCAAACCACCCATTATTCTGTGGTCGATCAACAAGGCAATGCGGTTTCGGTGACCTATACCCTGAATTTTAATTTTGGCAGTGGCATTGTCGCGGCCGGTACCGGCATTTTACTCAACAATGAAATGGATGATTTTTCAGCCAAAAATGGTGAGCCAAATGCCTTTGGCCTGATTGGCGGAGATGCCAATGCAATTGCACCACGTAAACGTCCACTGTCTTCAATGACCCCCACCATCGTGTTAAAAGACCAAAAAGCCTGGCTGGTCACCGGCAGTCCGGGAGGCTCCCGAATTATCAGTACCGTGTTACAAACCCTGATCAATACGATTGATTTTCAGATGAATCCGGCTGAAGCAGCAGCTACACCTCGGATTCATCATCAGTGGTTACCTGATGAAATTCGTGTGGAAAAAGGCATCAGTGCCGACACCCTCGAATTATTAAAACAAAAAGGTCATAAGATTGTGCAGAAGTCCACCATGGGCAGAACCCAGACCATCCAAATTCTGCCAGATGGCATCTATGGCTATTCTGATCCGCGTAATCCGGATGGGGCAACACTCGGATATTAAGGCTGAACAGTAACAAACCTCATTGGTTTGTTCTGAGCCAAAAATATATTCACAGAAATTTGACTGCTCCCTTTCTAAGATGCGAACCTGCATAAAAAATGGAAGGGTTAGATCATCATGCGCTTTGGTTTAATTCTCGGTGATCAACTCAGTCATCAACTGGCGACCTTAAAACATCTGGACCGCAGTCAGGATGTGATTTTAATGGCCGAGGTGCTGGAAGAAGCGAGTTACGTACCACACCATCCGCAAAAAATCGCCCTGATTTTTAGTGTAATGCGCCATTTTGCCAAGGAACTCAGAGCACAAGGCTGGAAAATCCGTTATCAGGTCTTTAACCGACAAAGTCCAATACAAAGCCTGCTGGATTTTGTCCAGCATCAACAGCAACGCTATGCCGCTGATGCCTTGCTGATCACCCACAGCGGAGAATACCGTTTACAACAACAGATCGAACAGCACTGGAGCAAGACTTTAGGCATTCCGGTGCACTGCCTAGAGGATGATCGTTTTTTTTGCAGCTTGCAGCAATTCCAAACTTGGGCCAGCAAATATAAAAGCCTGCGCATGGAATACTTTTACCGTGAGATGCGCAAGCAGAGCGGCTATCTGATGCAGAATGGTCAGCCGATCGGAGAAAAATGGAACTATGACAGTGAAAATCGCAAACGCTGGTCGGGTCAACCCGCTCTCCCACCATCACTGACCTTTATACAAGACCAGATTGATCGTGACGTGATGCAGTTGGTCAAAACAGAATTTTCCCATCATCCCGGGCAGATCGAAACTTTTCGTTGGGCCACCACGCGTGAACAGGCGTTGCAGGCACTGGCGCATTTTATTCAACACGCTTTACCTTCTTTTGGTGATCATCAGGATGCCATGGTTTACGGTGAGGACGATCTGTTCCATAGTCGCCTTTCGCCTTATCTGAATTGTGGTCTGCTCACCCCACGTGAAGTCTGTGATGCTGCTGAGACAGCGTATTTGCAGGGGCATGCGCCGTTAAATGCGGTTGAAGGTTTTATCCGGCAAATTTTAGGCTGGCGTGAATATGTGCGTGGCATTTACTGGCTGAAAATGCCGGAATACGCCCAGCTCAACGCGTTACAGTCTTCACGGTCTTTGCCTGGCTATTATTGGACTGGAAAAACCAAAATGGCCTGCATGGCAGAAGCTGTACGCAATACCTTGCAGCATGCCTATGCTCACCATATCCAGCGGCTGATGGTGACGGGTAATTTTGCCTTGCTCAGCGGATTGGATCCCGAAGAAGTCTGTCAATGGTATCTGTCTGTGTATGCCGATGCTTATGAATGGGTCGAGCTCCCCAATACTTTAGGCATGGTGCTCTATGCTGATGCGGGCGTGATGGCCAGTAAACCTTATGCTGCTTCTGGCAATTACATTCATAAAATGTCGGATTATTGCCGACATTGTCATTACAACGTAAAGACAAAGACAGCACAAGACAGTTGTCCTTTTAACAGCTTGTACTGGCATTTTCTGAACACCCATGCCGCACAACTGAATTCAAATCCGCGCATGCGCATGATTTACCAAGGTTTCGAGCGAATGCCACCCGAGGAAAAACAGGCCATTTTGCAGCATGCCGAACAGCTTTTAGCAAATCTTGAAGATTTATAGGCGACCACATTGCTTCCGGCATAAAAATGCCACCCGAAAAGGTGGCATATGATCTATTCTTTACCCATACGGTGCGCTAGGCTTTCACCGCCATAAAACCCTGATAGTTCATCACCTGCATATACGGCTGCACCCGATCAAATCCGGCTGCGCTGAGCTGCGCAGCATATTCTGCTGAAGAGACCAGCGCAAAATCATCTTCCAGACGTTCCAGCATTTTGCTGGTTTGTGCACTGGTTAAACCATTATGCTGACACAGTAACTGCAAGGCACGTAACTGGTCTTGATGCTCTACCTCAGTCAGATCATAGGTCATCAGCAGCGCATTTTTTTTCAGAGTTTTGGCAATATCCTGAAAAAATTTCGGCTTTTCTTGATGCGGAACAAAATGTGCGACCAGAATGGCAATCGCGGCGTCAAACTGCATGCCTTCGTGTAGCACGGAGGTATCGCCATGCAGAAAACGCACATGCTTCAGTTCATGCTGTTTGGCGATATCGTGTTTGGCTTTTTCCAGCATAGTGAGCGAAGGATCAATCGCAGTGAAACGCCAGCAAGGATGCTTTTGCAGCAAATACTGCAATTCATAACCGGTCCCACAGCCCACCACTAAAATATGCGGATGCATTTTATCTTCAAGGCGACTTTCCAAAATCGCGTTGACCTGCTGGTGAATCAGTTCATAGCCTGGGATCAGTTTACGGATATGCTCATCATAGCTGTCCACCACTTTAGGATTCACAAAATCTTTTGCCATTTTTATTGCTCTGTTGCATGGGTGTTTTTAGATAAGTGTTTAAAAAATAATATCTTGTATCTAAGCCATGGCGTCAACAGCAAGCTGAGAAATGGTCGTTCTAGCTTTTTCTACTTGCAATCCTAATTTTTTGAATAATTGCTGGTCCTGGCCTGCACCACTGTTTGGTGTGGTTAGCAGTTTTTCTCCCGAAAATAGAGAATTGGCACCGGCCATAAAGGCCAGGGCCTGATCTGAATCACTCAGGGATTCACGCCCAGCCGATAAGCGGATATAACTCTGCGGCATCAGGATACGCGCTACAGCAATGGTACGAATCCATTCTGTCACATCGAGTTTTTCAACATCGGCCAATGGTGTGCCTTCAATCGGAACCAGCATGTTGATCGGCACGGACTCCGGATGAATCGGCAGTGTTGCAAGTTCATGTAACAGACCAATACGGTCCTGACGGTTTTCACCCAAGCCCACAATGCCACCACTACAAACTTTCAGTCCAGCCTGACGCACATGTTCCAAAGTATTGAGGCGGTCATCAAAACTGCGGGTACTGATGATATGGGAATAATACTCACGCGAAGTATCCAGATTATGGTTGTAATAATCCAGTCCGGCATCTTTCAGGCGCTCAGCCTGTGAGGCATTCAGCATACCCAGGGTCATGCAGGTTTCCAGTCCAAGGGCTTTGACCTCTTTGACCATTTCCAGCACATACGGCATATCACGTTCATGCGGATTGCGCCAGGCTGCACCCATACAAAAACGCGATGAACCGGAAGCTTTGGCGGCCTGGGCTTCTTGAATAACTTTTTCCACCGCAATACGTTTTTCAGCTTCTAGCTGGGAGTCATAATGCGCAGATTGCGAACAGTATTTGCAGTCTTCCGGGCATTTTCCGGTTTTAATGGAAAGCAAGGTGCTGACCTGGATCTGATTGGGCTGGAAATGTGCACGATGGATTGTTTGGGCCTGAAACACCAGGTCCAGAAAAGGCTGTTCATATAACTGCTGGATTTCATCACGTGTCCAGTCATTTTTTTGCTGCATATTCTTTCCTTGAATATCTATGGTGCTGATTAAAATTTGGACTCCCCCTTTATTCTGTAGCGGTCACTACAAAAATAAAGGGATCGTTCAAGAACGCTGGAGGCCGAGTTATGCAACCTCTTCCAGATTCAGTTCCTTGCGCATCAATTCACGTAATTTGAATTTTTGTGCCTTACCGGAAGTGGTCATTGGAAACTCGGTAAAGAAACGTACATAGCGTGGTACCTTGTTGTGTGAGATATGCTCGGCACAATAACGGCGGATGCTTTCTTCAGTGCAGTTATGATGTTCATGCAAGATAATGCAGGCACAGAGTTCTTCTCCATAACGTGCATCTGGTACACCCACGACCTGTACATCGCTGACATCCGGATGGGTATAGAGGAAATCTTCGATTTCTTTCGGGAACAGGTTTTCACCGCCACGAATCACAATATCCTTGATCCGCCCTTTGATTTTGACAAAGCCTGCTTCATCCATTTCAGCGATATCACCGGTATGCATCCATTTCGCAACGTCGATAACTTCTTTGGTTTTGTCTTCGTCTTCCCAGTAACCCAACATCACCGAATAGCCACGTACACAGAGTTCGCCGAGTGTGCCCCGTGGCACCACTTTACCCTGCTCATCCACAATCTTGATTTCCAGATGCGGATGAACCCGTCCGACCGTACCGACACGACATTCTACTGAATCATCGATATGCGTCTGTGCACTCACTGGCGCGGTTTCAGTCATGCCATAGCAGATAGTAATTTCTGACATATGCATGCGTTCCATCACGCGCTGCATGATTTCACGTGGGCATGGGCTACCGGCCATAATACCGGTACGCAGGCTGGACAGATCGAACTCGTCAAAGCGTTCCTGCTCCAAAATGGCAATAAACATGGTCGGAACGCCATAGGCCGCCGTACATTTTTCCTGCTGAATGGTTTTCAGGGTTTCCAACGGATTAAACACTGCCGCTGGATAGACCATGGTCGAACCATGGGTCAGACAAGCCAAGTTGCCCATCACCATACCAAAGCAGTGGAATAGCGGCACAGAAATACAGACACGATCCTGTGGGCTAAGATGGATCGCTTCACCGACAAAATAACCATTATTCAAAATGTTATTGTGGGTGAGCATGGTGCCTTTCGGATTACCAGTGGTGCCGGAAGTGAACTGGATATTGATGGTTTCATCAAATTGCAATTCATCGGCAATACTGGCCAGATCATCAAGCTGCTTCTGGTTTGGGGTGACCAGCAGGTCATCAAAGCGATGGATACCTGGATGTTCCTGCTGGTCAATCTTGATCACATGTTTGAGATGCGGAAGGCGTTCTGAAAACAGTACTTTATTGGCTGCATGTGGCAACTCGGGTGCCAGTTTGGTCAGAATCGCCTGATAATCGGTGCTTTTAAATTGCGAATCAATGACCAGGCCTTTACACGACACTTTGTTCAGCACATATTCCAGCTCATTGCTTTTATAAGCCGGATTCAGGTTGACCAAAATAATACCGGCTTTGAAAGCCGCAAACTGGGTAATCGTCCATTCCACACAATTGGGAGACCAAATCGCCAGACGGTCTCCTTTACGTAGTCCTAATTTAAGCAGACTACAAGCAAAGGCATTCACCTGTGCCTGCAACTCCTGATAGGTCAAACGCTTATTCTGGTGCACGCTCACCACTGCATCGTTTTGCGCGTACTGCTGACAAGCCTGATCGAACTTCTCACCAATGGTCATACCCAATAAAGGCTGACTGCTTGCACCGTAGGCGTAACTTAAGCGTAATTGTGTCATTGAATCACTCTCCTTGATTCTTTGTAATTCTGTTTTTTTACTGCACTTTAATTTTTTTGTTGTCGTGACTATCTTCCAAACAGTCGCAAATCCCTTTTGTGCTGGTTAAATCGAATTTTCCTCCTGTACGCTGACTGCATTTACACAAAAATCGGCGATCTGTTTTACAAAATAATCCCTGTAAGACGGATCAAACATGACATTACGAGAAGGATTTAAAGGTTCAATCACCACAAAAGTCATGGCACCGACCACGCATAAAGCTGCGGTGTTTAAATCCTCAAATCCGAACTCACCGGTCACTTTCCCTTCGGCAAGAATCTCTTTAATGCTCTGCTTAATGATCTGCTTACTACGAAAACGCTCATGTTCAATTGCCGGATCAACTGGCTCGAACATGAGTGAATACGATAGTTGAGGGCTATTCAATGCACGTTTCACAAACGCCGTTACTGCCTTGTGCAATTTTTGTTTCGGTGCCAGCGGCCCCGTCGCGATAGCATTAATAATCTGCACCTCGAGGGTAATCGCATCCGATAACACTTCAATCAGCACTTGGCTTTTGTTTTCAAAGTAACGGTATACCAAACCACTGGAGACTCCAGCACGTTCAGCAATCGCTTGGATCTGTGCATCCTTGAATCCTCCTTGAGCAATCAATTCACGCGCAGACTGCAAAATAGCTTTGCGATTCTGCTCCATTCTTTCTTGCATCAATGACGATCGTTTATAGCTGCTCATAGCTTATTCTCAACTAGCTAAAATGAATTGTAAATCATTTTGTGAATTTTAGTTCACTTTTTCAAAAAAAATATGTATTGTAAAAATCAAGCACAACAAAAATGCTTATGGACAACAAATATAACCCCCAGGATGAATCAAGAAATGAATCTAAAAAGCTTAAATTTCGGTCTCGATGAAACATTAATCGCGCTTCGTGATTCGGTTTCTGCTTTCTGCGCAAAGGAAATTGCACCGATCGCCCGCCAAGTGGATCATGACAACCTGTTCCCGGCTCACCTCTGGAAAAAATTTGGTGACATGGGATTACTCGGTATGACTGTCAGCGAAGAGTATGGTGGCACCAACCTAGGTTATTTGGCCCATATTATTGTGATGCAGGAAATTTCCCGTGCATCTGCTGCGATTGCCTTGTCTTACGGTGCGCATTCTAACCTATGTGTGAACCAAATTAACCGAAATGGTAATGAAGAACAGAAACAACGTTTCCTGCCGAAACTGGTTTCTGGTGAATACGTGGGTGCACTTGCGATGTCTGAACCGAATGCCGGTTCAGATGTGGTCAGCATGAAACTGCGTGCCGAGCAAAAAGGCGACAAATTTATCCTTAACGGCTCAAAAATGTGGATCACCAATGGCGGTGATGCCGATGTATTGGTGGTGTATGCGAAAACTGACATCAATGCGGGACCGAAAGGCATTACTGCCTTCCTGATCGAAAAAGACATGCCGGGCTTTAGCCACGGTTCACACCTCGACAAACTCGGCATGCGTGGTTCGAATACCTATCCCCTGTTCTTCGATAATGTTGAAGTGCCAATGGAAAACGTCCTTGGTGGTATCGGTAATGGCGTGAAAGTGCTGATGAGTGGTCTGGATTATGAACGTGCCGTATTAAGTGCAGGTCCACTGGGCATCATGGATGCCTGTATGGATGAAGTGATTCCGTACATTCATGACCGCAAACAGTTTGGTCAAGCCCTCGGTGAATTCCAGTTGATGCAAGGCAAGATTGCCGACATGTACTCGACCTGGTTGGCGTGTAAAGCCTTGGTTTATGCGGTGGGTGCAGCCTGTGACCAGGTCGATCATGACCGTGGTCTGCGTAAAGATGCGGCCAGTGCCATCTTGTATGCAGCTGAAAAAGCCACTTGGATGGCAGGTGAAGCGATTCAGACCTTGGGCGGTAATGGTTATATCAATGAATACAATACCGGCCGTCTCTGGCGTGATGCCAAACTGTACGAAATTGGTGCCGGCACTTCCGAGATTCGTCGTATGCTGATTGGCCGTGAAATTTTCAATGAAACTGCTTAATTCCAGATAATAACGAACATAACAAGGAAGTTTCTCTATGAATCAATTACAAAGCAAAATAAATATTCGAAGCGAAGACTTCAAAACCAACCAGCAGGCCATGCAGACGCTGGTGGATGATCTGAAAAATGTCGCGCAAAAAGTCGCTTTAGGTGGTGGCGAAGTCGCGCGTGAAAAACATCTAGCACGTGGCAAACTGTTACCGCGTGAGCGTATTGATCATTTAATCGACCCAGGCACGGCATTTCTGGAAATTGGTCAACTGGCGGCTTATAAAGTGTATCAGGATGATGTGCCTGCTGCTGGCGTAATCGCCGGTGTCGGACAAGTGCACGGGATCACCTGCATGATCGTAGCGAATGATGCCACGGTTAAAGGCGGTACTTACTACCCGATGACCGTAAAAAAGCATTTACGTGCGCAAGAAATTGCCGAACAGAACCACCTACCCTGTATTTATCTGGTGGATTCGGGCGGTGCTTACCTGCCACTGCAGGACGAAGTATTCCCGGATCGTGATCACTTCGGCCGCATTTTCTACAATCAGGCGCGCATGTCAAGCCAAGGCATCGCTCAGATTGCTGTCGTAATGGGCAGCTGTACCGCGGGTGGCGCTTATGTTCCTGCAATGTCGGACGAAACCATTATTGTGCGCAATCAGGGCACGATTTTCCTTGGTGGCCCGCCTTTGGTAAAAGCCGCGACCGGTGAAGTGGTGAGCAGTGAAGACCTCGGTGGTGGCGATGTACATACCCGTCTGTCCGGTGTAGCGGATTATCTGGCGGAAAATGACCAACATGCGATTGCGATTGCGCGTAATGTGGTGGCCAATCTGAATAAGAAACGTCAGCAACTGGATGAAAACATCGAAGCACCGCTTTATGATGCCAAAGAATTGTATGGTGTGGTGCCAAGCGATGCCCGTAAACCGTTTGATGTACGTGAAGTGATTGCCCGTATTGTGGATGGTTCACGATTTGACGAATTTAAGGCACGCTTTGGCTCAACCCTAGTGACTGGCTTTGCCTCTTTATATGGCATGCCGGTGGGGATTATTGCCAACAATGGCATCCTGTTCGCGGAATCGGCACAAAAAGGCGCGCATTTTATTGAACTGTGCACCCAGCGCAATATTCCATTGCTATTCATTCAGAACATTACCGGCTTTATGGTCGGACGCCAGTACGAAAATGAAGGCATCGCCAAGCATGGCGCCAAACTGGTGATGGCCGTCGCTAATGCTAATGTGCCAAAGCTGACCCTAATCATTGGTGGTTCGTTTGGTGCCGGAAACTATGGCATGTGCGGTCGCGCCTACTCTCCACGTTTCTTGTGGACCTGGCCAAACTCGCGTATTTCGGTGATGGGGGGCGAACAGGCGGCGAGCGTACTGTCCACCTTAAAACGCGATCAGATTGAGCAGCGCGGTGAAAGCTGGTCGGCTGAGCAAGAAGACCAGTTTAAACAGCCGTTCCGTGACCAGTTTGAAAAGCAAGGCCATCCGTATTATGCCTCTGCCCGCCTGTGGGATGACGGCGTGATCGACCCGGCACAAACCCGTCAGGTACTCGGTTTAAGTCTGGCAGCAGCCTTGAATGCGCCAATCCAGCCAACCAAATTCGGCGTGTTCCGCATGTAAGAGGTGCAAGATGAGCTATCAATTTTTACAACTCGAACAGCGCGACCAAGTAGTCTATGTCTGGCTGAACCGTCCGGAACTGCACAATGCCTTCAATACCCAGGTAATTGAAGAACTATATGACTGTTTTACCCAGTTGAATGAGCGTGATGATGTGCGTGTGGTGATTCTGGCGGGTCGTGGTAAAAGTTTCTCTGCGGGCGCTGATCTGAACTGGATGAAACAAGCCGGCCAAGCCTCACAGGCAGAAAATGAAGCGGATGCCTTAAAACTGGCCAACATGCTGCACAGTTTGGCGACCCTGAAACAGCCGACCATCGCCCGCGTGCAAGGTATTGCCTTTGGTGGTGGCATGGGTTTGGCTTCTGCCTGTGATATCTGTATCGCCAGTAGCGATGTCAAGTTTGCCACGTCAGAAGTACGCTTAGGTCTAGCGCCTTCAACTATCAGCCCGTATGTGATCCGTGCCATTGGTGCGCGTCAGGCCTCGCGTTATTTCCTGACAGCTGAACGTATTTCAGCACAACAGGCACTGAATATCGGTTTGGCACATGAAATCGCGCCAGCGGAAGAGCTGGACCAGAAAGTCGATGAAATGGTGCAGGCATTGCTACTGGGTGGCCCGGATGCACAGGCAGCTTCAAAACAGCTGATCCAGCTGGTTGATCAAAACGAATTGACACCGGAACTGCGTCTACAGACTGCACAACATATTGCCCATGTACGCCAAGGATCTGAGGCGAAAGATGGCTTGAATGCCTTTTTAAACAAACACAGCCCGGCGTGGATTCGTCCATCGGCATAACAACAATAAGGAATAAGGATATGTTTGAGAAAATTTTAATTGCCAACCGTGGTGAAATTGCCTGCCGTGTCATCCGTACCGCGAAAAAGCTCGGCATTGCTACAGTGGCTGTGTATTCCGATGCCGATGTGCAATCACAACATGTCAAACTGGCCGATGAAGCCGTGCATATTGGACAGGCACCTGCGGCACAAAGTTACCTGCAAATGGATCGCATCATTCAGGCCGCACTGGATACCGGTGCCCAAGCGATCCATCCGGGTTACGGCTTTCTGTCTGAAAATGACCAGTTCGCTTTGGCTTGTGAAAAGAACAACATTGTCTTTATTGGCCCACCTGTAGAAGCCATTTTGGCCATGGGTCTGAAAGCCACTTCCAAAGCCCTGATGGAAAAAGCCGGTGTGCCGTTAACCCCAGGTTATCACGGCGAAAATCAGGATACAGCTTTCCTGAAAGCACAGGCGGATCAGATCGGCTATCCGGTTCTGATCAAAGCCAGTGCCGGTGGTGGTGGTAAAGGCATGCGTCTGGTCGAACGCGCCGAAGATTTTCTCAGCTCCCTGTCCTCTTGTAAGAGTGAAGCAAAATCCAGCTTTGGTAATGATGACGTTTTAATTGAACGTTATGTGATTCAGCCACGCCATATTGAAGTACAGGTGTTTGGTGACACGCACGGCAACTATGTGCATCTGTTTGAACGTGATTGTTCTGTGCAGCGCCGTCACCAGAAAGTGCTGGAAGAAGCCCCTGCACCACAAATGCCCGCGCATAAACTAGACGCCATGCGTCAGGCCGCGATTGATGCTGCGCGTGCGGTGAATTATGTCGGTGCCGGTACGGTCGAATTTATTGTCGAGCAAGATGGCACTGCTTATTTCATGGAAATGAATACCCGCTTGCAAGTCGAGCATCCAGTGACTGAAATGATCACTGGTGAGGATTTGGTAGAGTGGCAATTGCGTGTGGCCTTTGGTGAACCATTACCAAAACAGCAGGATGAATTGCAGATTCACGGCCATGCCATTGAAGCGCGGGTCTATGCCGAAGAACCGGAAAAAGGTTTCTTGCCAGCCATTGGCAAAATCAGTTATCTGCACTATCCGGCTCAGAATGCTGCGGTGCGTGTCGATAGCGGCATTGTTGAAGGGGATGAAATCAGCACCTATTATGACCCGATGATTGCCAAGTTGATTGTCTGGGGCAAAAACCGTGAAGCTGCACTGGTTCAGATGCACCATGCGCTAGGCCAGTTCCATGTCGAAGGTTTGGGCAATAACATTGCCTTCCTGGATCGTCTGGTGCTTTGCGATTCATTCAAACAGGCCAAACTTGATACCAATCTGATCCAGCGCGAACATGATTTCCTGTTCCAGAGCGAACAGCAGCTGGATGCCAAACTGGTGGTGTCTGCGGCGTTTATCGAACTATTGACCCTGCTTAAGAAAAATACCCAGCAAGTTTCCGCAGTTTGGCAGGCACAACCGCTATGGCGTTTGAATATTCGCAGCCAGTACAGTATCGAGCTGACATATGGTGCCGAGCTGCTCAAGGTACAGTTCACCGCTGAAGAATACGGCTTTAGCGCCCAGTATCAGGAAAAGACCTATCGTGTTGCAGGCGAGTTGCTGGATCAAAATACCGCACATGTCCATCTGGATGCACAGCAGCAGAAACTGGCCTTCAGCCAGCAGCAACAGCGCATTACCCTGTTCCAGTCTGGGCAAAGCTACAAGTTTGACTATATCGATCCAGACTACGCTCAGGAAGACAGCAGCGCTGCCGACAGCAACCTGAAAGCGCCAATGCCGGGCGTGATCACCCAAGTGCTGTTTGCGCCAAACGCCCAAGTGAAAAAAGATGAAGTGTTGATGACCCTGGAAGCCATGAAAATCGAATACTCGATTCGTGCACCGAGTGACGGCATCATCGCTTCTTCTTACTTCCAGGCCGGTGACCAGGTCAAAGCCGGTGATGAACTGGTGGAATTCCAGCCTTTTGAGGAGGCGGTGGCATGAGTGAATTTGTCAAAATTGTCGAAGTCGGGCCACGTGATGGCCTGCAAAATGAAAAACAGCCGTTGACCATCAGTCAGCGCCGTGACCTGATTCTGGACTTGATGAAAACCGGTCTGCGTTCCATTGAAGTCGGCTCCTGTGTTTCTGCCAAATGGGTACCGCAGATGGCACACAGTGATGAACTGTATGCCATGTTGCCGAAAGACCCGGAAATCAGCTTTAGCCTGCTCACACCGAATATCAAGGGCTTCGAGGCAGCCAAAGCGGTCGGCTGTCAGGAAGTTGCGGTATTTACTGCAGCTTCCGAAAGCTTTACCCGTAAAAATATCAACTGTTCCATTGCGGAAAGTTTTGACAAGTTTGCCGATGTGTTACAGGAAGCCAAAGCCAGCAATATCCGCGTACGTGGCTATGTGTCCTGTATTGTTGATTGTCCTTATGAGGGCGCGATTGATCCTCGTCAGGTTGCACAGGTGGTAAAAAAACTCTATGAGATGGGCTGTTATGAAGTCTCTCTCGGCGAAACCATTGGCACAGCCACCCCAGACCGGGTTAAAAAGGTATGGCAGGCTTGTCTGGCTGAACTCGATCCTTCTGTATTGGCCGGCCATTTCCATAATACCTATGGCATGGCGATCGCCAACATTTATCAATCCTTGCAGCATGGCATCCGGGTGTTTGATTCCTCGATTGCCGGACTGGGCGGCTGTCCTTATGCCAAAGGTGCGTCAGGCAATGTCTCTACTGAAGACCTGTATTACCTGCTCTCGCATATGGGTTTTGCAACCGGTCTGAATCTGGATGCGCTAATGCAGGCCAGCCAGAACATTAGCCAGATCCTGCAACGTGACAATCCGTCCAATTATGCCAATGCCTACTGGCAAACCCGCTGTGCATAAACCCGATGGCTCGCTGATCAGCTGAATCAGCCGCCATCATAAAACATGACCAGCCTCCTGATGGAACGACAGAATAAATAGAGAGAACAGCATGTCCAATAAAGTATTTCAAAGTGCAGCCGATGCACTGCAAGACATTGTGAAAGATGGCCAAACCCTCGCCGTGGGAGGATTTGGACTCTGCGGTATTCCTGAAGCCCTGATTGCCGCCTTAAAAGAGATCGGTGTCAAACAACTGACCTGTATTTCCAATAATGCCGGTGTCGATGGTTTTGGTTTGGGACTGTTGCTGGAAACCAAACAGATTAAAAAAATGATCTCGTCTTATGTCGGTGAGAATAAAGAGTTTGAACGTCAATATTTAAGCGGCGAACTTGAAGTCGAACTGACACCACAAGGCACCTTGGCAGAAAAACTGCGTGCCGGCGGTGCGGGCATCCCGGCCTTTTTTACCCAAACCGGTGTAGGCACATTGATTGCCGAAGGCAAAGAAGTGCGTGAATTCGAGGGTAAAGACTATATTCTGGAAAATTCACTGACCGCTGATGTTGCACTGGTGAAAGCCTATAAAGCAGACAAAGCCGGCAATCTGGTATTCCGTAAAACTGCACGTAACTTCAATCCAATGTGTGCCATGGCCGGCAAAGTGACGGTGGCTGAAGTCGAGCAGCTGGTCGAAATTGGTGAACTGGATCCAGATGACATCCATTTACCGGGCATTTATGTCAATCGCATCATCGTGAATGCGCATCCTGAAAAACGCATCGAACAAATGACTTTAAAAGCGGAGGTTGTGTAATTATGGCTTGGACTCGTAATGAAATGGCGCAACGTGCCGCACAAGAATTGCAAGACGGTTTCTATGTCAATCTGGGCATTGGCCTGCCAACGCTGGTCGCCAACTATATCCCGGAAAATATCAATGTCTGGTTGCAATCAGAAAATGGTTTACTCGGTATTGGCGAGTTCCCGACTGCCGAAACCGTGGATGCTGACCTGATCAATGCCGGCAAACAAACTGTGACGGCGCGTCCGGGCGCTGCATTTTTCTCAAGTGCTGAATCTTTCGCCATGATTCGTGGTGGCCATGTCAATATTGCCATTTTAGGGGCTATGGAAGTCTCTGAAACTGGTGATCTGGCCAACTGGATGATTCCCGGTAAAAAGGTCAAAGGCATGGGTGGCGCGATGGATCTGGTTGCCGGCGTACAGAAAGTCGTGGTGCTGATGGAACACTGTGCCAAAGATGGTACACCAAAGATCGTCCCGCAATGCAGCCTGCCACTCACGGGTAAGGCTGTAGTGAATCGAATCATTACCGACTTGGGTGTGATGGATATTACGCCTCAAGGTGTGGAGCTGATTGAGCTGGCGGATGGTGTCAGCTTTGAACAGATTCAGCAGGTGACTGGCGTACCATTGATCAATAAATGTCATGTACAGCAAGCACATGCACAGGCTGTCTGTGTTTAAATGATTGCTGTAACAAAAAATTATAAAATGCTGGAAAGCCATCTTCAGATGGCTTTTTACAGCACAACAAACAACTAAAATAATTAGGGACAGAAAATGCAGAATATTGTGATCGTTGCCGGTAGCCGTACCCCGATGGGTGGTTTTCAAGGCAGTTTATCCGACCTAACAGCACCTGAACTTGGCGCGGTGGTGATCCGTGAAACTGTCAAACGTGCAGGTGTAGCACCGGAACAGGTCGATGAAGTGATTATGGGCTGTGTTTTACCTGCCGGCCTGAAGCAGGGGCCGGCACGTCAGGCCATGCGTCAGGCGGGTTTGCCAGATTCTACCGGGGCCGTCACCATCAACAAACTCTGCGGTTCCGCCATGAAAGCGGTGTTGCAGGCGTCCGATGCCCTCAAAGCCGGCAGTGCCAATATAATCGTTGCGGGTGGTATGGAATCCATGAGCAATGCCCCTTACCTGTTGCCAAAAGCACGCGGTGGCTACCGCATGGGACATGGTGACATCAAGGATCATATGTTCCTCGATGGCTTGGAAGATGCGGAAACCGGCCGTTTGATGGGCAGCTTCGCGCAGGATGCAGCTAATCAGAAAGGCTTTAGCCGTGAACAGATGGACAATTTTGCCATCAATTCGCTGAAAAAAGCCCAAACCGCCATTACCGAAGGCTATTTTATTGATGAAATTGCACCGGTTGAAATTCAGGGACGCAAAGGCACTGAAATAGTCAGTCAAGACGAACAGCCCCTAAAGGCCAATCTGGACAAGATTCCCACCCTGCGCCCTGCTTTTGCCAAAGATGGCACCATCACCGCAGCCAATTCGAGTTCAATTTCAGACGGTGCAGCCGCCTTATTACTTAGCACTGAACAGCATGCACAGCAGATGGGCTTGCCGGTTCTAGCTAAAATTGTCGCGACTTCTTGCCATTCACAACATCCAAGCGAATTTACCATTGCACCGATTGGGGCAATTAAAAAAGTGTTAGATCGAGCGGGCTGGCTGGTCGAGGAAGTCGATTTGTGGGAAATCAATGAAGCTTTCGCTATGGTGGCGATGGCTCCGATCCATGATTTGGGTATTGATGAAGCCAAAGTTAATATTCACGGCGGCGCTTGTGCCCTCGGTCATCCGATTGGTGCCACGGGAGCACGGATTATTCTGTCTTTGATTTATGCCCTAAAACGTCTTGGAAAAACCAAAGGAGTTGCCACCTTGTGTATTGGCGGTGGTGAAGCAACTGCGGTAGCGATCGAAATATAGTCTGGATTAGACAGCGATTGTATTGGGTAAAACCGTGATTGAGTCACGGTTTTTTTATTGGCTTTAGTTCACTGATATTGCCATTTTCAACTCACATACTTTTATGAACGATAGGTAAAAAAGACGTATTTAGATTCTCATTCAATGATGAAATTTTCATAACCTTATGAAATAAAATGCTAAGGAAAAATTACTTACAAAAAAACTCGCAAAATCATAAGGATACTTGATTATTCAACTATTTGGTTTTTCTTGAGTGAATTCATCAGATTACAGAAGCATTTCAATGCCCGGATGCCGAATCTCTTATAATGGCGCGGTGAAAAATAAAGGGGGCCAGAATGAATAAACCAAGCGAAATTCTCGAAATGAGAGCAGCCGCCGACCAGGTTGTTGGGGTGTTAAAGGCAATGGCGAATACAGATCGTTTGCTTATTCTTTGTCATCTGGCACTCGAAGAACTGAATGTTTCCGAGATCGAACAAAAAACCGGAATTTTGCAGCCGACCTTATCCCAGCAACTGATGATGCTGCGTAAAAGTGATGTGGTAAATACCCGTCGTGATGGCAAACAGATTTTTTATTCAATTAAAGACCCCCATCTGACCTCAGTACTCAGCTTGATGTACGAACTCTATTGCCCGAAGACGTCTGACTGAACTTCTCTTAAATCGAGATAACCTGACTGGATTCAGGCTATTTGCACAGGAATTAACTTCGCATTTTCTGCATAATAGCTCAGAAATGATTTAAAACATGTGATGCCTGTGTCCCGCATAAACCTGAAACAGCTGATCCCCGCCAGCCAATGGTTGCGTCATTATGATGCACAAAGCTTTAGGGCTGATTTACTTTCGGCCCTGATCGTGATCGCCATGCTGGTGCCGCAAGGCATGGCTTATGCCATGTTGGCGGGACTTCCTCCGGTCATGGGCTTATATGCCAGTGTTTTCCCAATGCTGGTTTACGCCTTGTTTGGCGGTAGCCCGACCTTGTCGATTGGTCCGGTTGCCCTGATTTCCATGATGACCTATGCAGCGCTGAGTCCTTTTTATAGTGTTGGTTCCGTGGCCTATATTGAAGCAGCAATGCTGCTGGCCCTACTGACCGGTGGCATTTCAGTATTATTGGGTGTATTGCGTTTTGGTTTTTTGATTCAACTGATCAGCCATCCCGTAATTAAAAGTTTTGTGATCGCCTCAGCCGTACTGATTGCGTTGGGACAGCTCAAGTTTCTGTTTGATATCCCCTTACAGGGTGACAATCTGATCAAATTTGCCATGAGTGCTTGGCAACATTGGCCAGCGACGAACATAGAAAGCGTATTGTCCAGCTTGGCCGGCCTGACCTTTTTATTATTTACTCCGCTATTGTTACGCCGTTTTCTGCCATTTTCCGGACACACGCTTGACTTCATGATCAAGTCATTGCCCCTCGTTATGGTGTTATTGTCGATTGCGGTGGTTCAGTTCCACTGGATTGACTTGCAACAACTCAAAACCGTAGGTCCTATTCCTCAAGGCTTTCCGCCGTTGCACATGCCAGAATGGTCTTTATCCATGCTGCTACAACTGCTGCCAGGTGCATTTATGATTGCCATGATCAGCTTTGTCGAGTCTTTATCGATTGCACAGGCCACGGCTTTACAAAAACGTAGCAACCTGAATAACAATCAGGAGTTAATCGCCTTGGGACTGGCCAATCTCAGTGCGGGGATCAGTTCAGCATTCCCGGTCACCGGCAGTTTGTCGCGGACTGTGGTGAATGCTGAAGCAGGTGCCAAAACACCCATGGCCGGTGTTCTATCTTCGCTGTTTATTGTCATTGTCGGACTGTTTTTCACCAGTATTTTTACTCACTTGCCGCTGGCTATTTTGGCAGCGACCATTCTGGTCTCGATTTGGAAACTGGTGCAATTTCAGACTTTTTTTGATACTTGGCGTTATTCCAAAGCTGATGGTCTGGCCATGTGGATCACTTTTTTTGCGGTATTGTTGATTGATCTAAGCACCGGTTTGCTGCTCGGCATCATTTCCACTTTTATCCTTATGCTCTGGCGTATTAGTCGTCCCCACGTCGCTACACTGGGGCTGGTGGAAGGCACCCAGCATTTTCGTAATATTTCCCGTCATGAAGTACGGACGAGCCCCAAAATTTTTTCCATGCGGATTGATGAGAACCTGAATTTTCTCAATGCCAACAGCATTAAAGGCTATATTATTACCGAAGTGAGCCAAAACCCTGAGCTGCAGCATGTGATTATTAACTGTTCCAGTATATCTGCGATTGATCTGAGCGCTCTTGAAATGCTGGAAGAAGTCAATGATGAACTGGAGAAACTCGGTATCCAACTGCATTTATCCGAGGTTAAAGGACCAGTGATTGACAAGCTCAACAGTGCAGAATTTCCCCAGCATTTATCCGGACAGATTTTTCTTTCGCATTATTTGGCTGTCCAGGCGCTGGATCCTGAAATATATGGACTGCAGCCAAAAGTCCGCTGATTACAGCGATGGCATTTCGCTAAAAGCATTTTGACTTTAGACTTCTTGGTATAAAATGCCGCCTTTGTTTTTCTCCCTCAGGGCCTCGTTATGTCTGCTCTCTTCTCCCGATTGGGTCTGGTGCAACGCATTATGCTTGCGATTGTGCTCGGTATTGCGGTTGCATGGCTGTTTCCACAATTCACACCTTACCTCAGCTTATTGGGCGACATTTTTATCAAGGCCTTAAAATCGGTCGCACCGATTCTGGTTTTTGTATTGGTGATGTCTTCCATCGCTAATTTTAAAGTTGGTCATGGTACACACATCAGACCCGTGCTCATACTGTATGTGATTGGCATGTTACTGGCCGCCATCAGTGCGGTCTCTGCCAGTATTTTATTTCCAAGTACCCTGTTTTTAGACATTCCGGCACAAAGTAACCTGCAACCGCCAGAAAACCTGAGTGAAATCCTGAAGAACTTGTTACTCAGCTTTGTAACTAATCCCATCACCGCGCTTTCTGAAGCAAACTTTATTGGCATTTTGGCTTGGGCTGTGGGTTTAGGTATTGGTTTACGTCATGCCAGTGATCAGACCAAAACGACTTTACAAGATTTTGCTTTGGCGATTAATCAGGTTATCCGTTGGGTGATTGCTTTTGCACCTGTGGGAATTTTTGGTCTGGTAGCCGTGACATTTGCCGATGCTGGACTGGCAACCCTGAGTAGCTATGCTCATCTTCTTGCTGTTTTGCTGGGCACCATGCTATTTGTTGCACTGGTGATCAACCCGCTCATTGTCTGGATCACGATCCGTCAAAATCCCTATCCACTGGTTTTCACCTGCTTGCGTGAAAGTGGCCTCACTGCCTTTTTTACCCGTAGTTCGGCAGCCAATATTCCGGTCAATCTGGATTTGGCCAAACGTCTGGGGGTAAATCCATCCCTGTCTGGGATTGCGATTCCACTCGGTGCAACCGTAAATATGGGAGGCGCGGCCGTGACCATTACTGTACTCACCTTGGCTGCTGCACATACTTTAGCTATTGAAGTGAGTCTGGTGAGTATGCTGATCCTTTCAGTAGTGGCGACTATTTCTGCCTGTGGTGCATCAGGGGTAGCCGGGGGTTCCTTACTGCTGATTCCGGTCGCATGTGGCCTGTTTGGCATTCCGTCTGAAATCGCCATGCAGGTCGTTGCGATTGGTATGGTCATTTCAATTTTACAAGACTCAACAGAAACTGCCATTAACTCCTCAACTGATGTATTATTCACCTGTGCTGTTGATTTGATTAGCAAAAAATAATTTACGCGACATCAGTGAGTTGCTTATGCCATTACAACATTTGCCGAAATGGGTTCAGGCGGGAGCCTTCATGCTTGCTTTAAATGCGGGCATGGTCAATGTAATGGGCTTATTAACGGTATTGCATCAGTCCATTTCGCATATGACTGGTAATGTCAGCAATATCGCGATGGCGTTGATCAAGGCCGATTATGCTCATGTGCTCTATCTGGCATTGGTATTGTTCTGTTATGTACTTGGATCTTTCTATAGCGGAGTGATCCTGGGCAATAGCCATTTTCAGTTTGGGCACCGCTACGGAATTCCGTTGACACTGGTGGGGCTATTCCTGTTGTTCTGCTGGGTTTTTGTGCCCTATTTCCCCGCCTACTCCCTGCTTTGGGCCAGTGCTGCAATGGGGGTACAAAATGCCATGGTCAGCCACTATAAAGGCACCATTATTCGAACCACGCATTTATCCGGCGTACTGACCGACTTGGGACTGGCCTTTGGCTATCTGGCGCGTGGTTTACATGTAGATCATCGCAGGATTATTTTACATTTTCTGATTTTACTGGGCTTCTTGGTGGGCGGTATCATTGCGGCAGTGCTCTATCCCCTTCTCGGCCTAGATTCGTTTTTAGTGCCTGTGGCGTTAAGCATGTTGCTGAGCCTTGGCTATTGGGCTGTTTATTATTTCTATTTTCACTATCGTTCGGATGTTTAGAGAGTTGTTATGGTTAAAAATGCGCTTCAGGCTCAACTGTTAAAAGCTGGTTTAGTGGACAATAAAAAAGCAAAAAAACTGAGCAAACAGGCTCAACATGAACAACGCACTGGACAAAACAATGAAGCCGAACTGAAAGCCGAGCTGGAAAAGGCCCAGCAGGAAAAACTGGCCAAAGATCAGGCTCTCAACCAGGAAAAACAGCGCCAACTTGAAGAAAAAGCGCTCAAGGCCTCAATTGTGCAAATGATTAACCAGCACAAAATTCGGGATACCGATGGTGAGATCAGCTATCAGTTTATCGATGAAGATAAAATCAAAAAAGTGTATATCAACCAGCAAATTTACAATGCACTGGTCGCTGGCAGTCTAGTGATTGCAAAAGATCAGGATCGTTATGCCTGCTTGCCTAAAGCATTGGCTGAACGCATCAATGAAAAAATGCAGGGTTTTATTATCGTCGACAATTCTGAAAAGAATGAGCAGACCACAGATGAAGAAGACCCATATGCGGCTTATGTCATTCCGGATGATTTAATGTGGTAAAAAGTAGTTCATTATTCTGATGATTTTTTTCTAAGCATTGAAAAGTCGAGAAAACGAACGGTTTGGGTATCTGCTTAAACCGTTTCATTCGTTTTTATACATGAGTTTGGATTGTTCTATACTGAAAAATAAGGCTTTTTAGATCAATCACTTTTGTCTATCTGCTATTTTTAGCAGAGAATTGAGTATTGCATGATGGCTAAAAGGTAAGCCATACCGACGTTTACTTGTTGCAAGACTGAGACAATTCTCTGATTCAGGATAAGAACATACGTTGTTTCTGATTCGATGTACAACAGCCGTTTATTCATCCATCAATGATGCCGCATCCGGCGGAATTCTTGAATACTTTTTATATTGTGAGTTTATTATGCTGAAATGGTTCGAAAAGCGAGTTGATGCGTATCCCTCGAAACGTCTTTACGAACCCTTACCTAAGCGTTTTTTTGCGTTTATTTGGCAAGCAGCCGAGGGGGTTCGCCCGTATCTGCTGGCCTTAGTGATTTGTACTGCGGGTGCGGCAGCCTTTGAAGCCATCCTGTTTTCTCAGATCGGACAACTGGTGGACTGGCTCAATACTTCCAAGCCCGAGCATTTCTATGAAAATCACCGGCTCAACCTGATAATGCTCAGCGTGATTTTGTTTGCCAATATTTTCTTTGCCAGTTTGCAGTCCATCGTCAAGCATCAGATTCTGTACAGCACTTTTCCCATGCGTTTACGCTGGCGCTTTCATAATTTGTTGCTGCGTCAGAGCCTGGATTTTTTCCATAATGATTTTGCCGGACGTCTGTCGGCCAAAGTCATGCAAACCGCTCTTGCCGTACGCGAATTCTGGGTCATCTTGGGGGATATCTTTGCCTATGTGATTGTGTATTTCATTACCATTTCTGTGGTCTTGGGCGCAATTTCTACGCAACTGATCTTGCCCCTGCTCATCTGGTTAGCGCTGTTTATTGTGGCCGCGACCTATTTTATTCCACGTTTGGGCAAAGTTTCTCAGGAACAGGCTGATGCGCGCGCCGTAATGACGGGTCGTGTAACCGATTCTTATACCAATATCCAGACTGTTAAACTGTTTGCCCACGCTGGACGTGAAAGCCAATATGCCAAACAATCCATGAAAGAATTCATGGTAACGGTGTACAAGCAAATGCGTTTGGGTACGCAGTTTGACATCAGCATCCACATCCTCAGCGCGGTTTTGTTTATCGGTGTAATTGGCGTGGCAATTCATCTCTGGGTCAATGGACAGGTGGGTGTTGGTGTTATTGCCGCAACTACAGCCATGATTTTAAAACTCAACAGTATGGCTTTTTTCATCATGTGGCAGATTGCAGCCCTGTTTGAAAATATTGGAACCATTCAGGATGGCATGCACACGCTAGCCAAGCCTATTACAATTACGGACAAGCCTGAAGCAAAACCATTACAGGTTTCACATGGTGAGATTGAGTTTCGTAATTTGCAGTTTGCTTACAATACAAAACCTGTCATTGAGAACTTCAACCTGCATATTCGTCCGGGTGAAAAAATTGGCATTGTCGGCCGTTCGGGTGCAGGAAAATCCACGCTGATTCAGTTACTACTGCATTTCTATGAATTGAAACAGGGTGAAATCCTGATTGATGGACAGAATATTGCAGACGTTACGCAAGACAGCTTACGCGCCAACATTGCTTTAGTCACTCAGGACACCTCTCTGTTGCATCGTACCGTGGCAGAAAATATTAAATATGGCCGTCCCGATGCAACCGATGAAGAGATGCAAATTGCCGTAGCCAAGGCCAAAGCGGATGAATTTATTCCACAATTGTTGGATGGCCGAGGACAGAGCGGTTATGATGCTTATGTGGGAGAACGTGGTGTGAAATTGTCCGGTGGTCAGCGTCAGCGTATCGCAATTGCCCGGGTATTCCTGAAAGATGCACCGATTCTGATTCTGGATGAAGCAACCAGTGCACTGGACTCAGAAGTTGAAGCGGCCATTCAATCCAGTTTAAATGGTTTAATGCAGGACAAAACAGTGATTGCAATTGCTCACCGCTTATCGACGATTGCGCAGATGGACCGATTGATCGTACTCGACCAGGGTCAAATTGCCGAGCAAGGCACACACGAACAACTGATCGCACAAAATGGAATTTATGCCCAGCTTTGGCAACGTCAAACGGGTGGTTTTTTGCTAGAACAATAATCAAGGGGACATAAAATGCTGTATCTGGAAGATTTACAGGTGGGTGATCGCTTTGTCAGCCGCAAATATGAAATGAAACTGGACGAAATTCTGCAATTCGCTCAGATGTATGATCCTCAACCTTTCCATCTTGATGAAGAGGAAGCTCAGCAGCACCCTATTTTTCAGGGGCTTGCTGCTAGCGGCTGGCATACATCCGCTGTCGTGATGCGATTATGGACGGAATGTTTTCCTGTCGTGCATGGCCTGATCGGTGCTGAATCTAGTGTGCGCTGGCCTCGACCGACACGCCCAGGAGATCAGATCCATGTAGAAGTGGAAATTAGTGAAATCCAGCCGTCCAAAAACAAAGCTGACCGAGGTTTGGTTAGCTATAACAGTCAGGCATTTAACCAGAATGGTGAAATCCTGATGAATTCAACCACCAAAATTCTGGTGTTCCGACGTGGCTTGGCTGAAACGGTAAATTGATATGCCTTTCGCCGTCAGACACTTGCAGGAAAGCAAGTCACTGGCAAGGTCAAGTAAAGTCATAATAGAACTTTTGTTTTAAGACAAAACCATGTATAAAACAATGCAAAAATTGTGGAATGCTTTTAAGGAGTCCTCATGCATCATCCTTCAGATTTGAAGTATGCAAATACACATGAATGGGTAAAAATTGAAGGTGATCTTGTGATTACGGGTATCTCAGACCACGCGCAGGATGCTTTAGGTGATCTGGTCTATGTTGAAACCCCGGAAGTCGGTAGCCGTGTGACTGCAGGTGAACAGGCCGGTGTTGTGGAATCTGTTAAAACGGCTTCTGATATTCATGCACCGGTATCTGGTGTCGTGGTTGAGGTCAATACTGCGCTTGAAGATGACCCGGATTTTGTCAATGAAGATCCGTATGGCAAGGGCTGGATTTATAAAATTAAAGCAGACAACCTGGCAGATATTGAACAGCTACTTTCAAACCAGGATTATGAAGCGGGCTTATAATTCAGCTGCAACATAATTCAAAAGGCATATCAATAGATATGCCTTTTTTGTGCTCATGAAATGATTAGCCAAATGATCAGGAAATCAGTGCGGAATGACCACTGTTTGGATCACGGAAATAACGTAGCCAGAACGCTTCACGACAACTTGAGTTAAATTGAATCCGCTTCGGTCGAATGTCAGGTAATGTTTGGTTCTGCTGCATCACCATATACATAATCCAGCCTTCAGCACAATTTTCCAACTCGACAGGTTCATGGTTTTGCTCTACCACCCGCTTGATTACTGCGCCGTTAGTAAAATGATAAGTGGAAATCTCTTGTGTGACTTCCACTTCATCTTCATTCCACTGTTTAACGCGGGTTTTGACATCATCGATCACATAATCACAATTGAGTTCAGGATGCAAAATGGCCTCGACATATTTTGATAAATGCGACATTTCCCGGCGCTCCAGAGAACAAAATCGCATAAATCCTATCATTTTTCTGCATCTTTGCGGAATTTTTATTGTGAACAGATCAACGTCTCACACGATTAATCACGCAGTCTTAGTCCTTGAATATTTTATAAAGTCTAGCTTTTAAACAGATGAATCCACTTAAAACAGCAAAAATAATTTTTTGTAGTGCGTGCTGTTGCAAGCAAATATGCTAGCCTTAAAAATGATAGGAATAACACGCTAGATTCCATAACAATAAGGAGAACATCATGACCTTTCAACATATCCTTGTACCTGTAGATGATTCAGATATTTCTCAGGCAGCAATCAAACAGGCCATTCAGATGGCGAAAGCCTTTAACAGTAAAATTACGGCTGTGTGTGTCATTGCAGTGGATCCATTTGTAGGTGTCGATTTTTATAATGTCACCCCTGTCATTACAGAATATTTTATTCAGGCTGAAGCTCATGCCAAAAAAGTGCTAGCCCGAATTGAAAGTATTTGTGCGCAAGCTGGAATTGCTTCAGAGATCCGAATTATTAAAGGTGAGCCGACTGAAACCGGTATTGTGCATGTTGCGCATGAGATTGGTGCCGATTTGATCGTGATTGGTTCACATGGTCGTACGGGCTTGAAAAAATTAATGTTGGGTAGTGTTGCTCAGGATGTTTTAAATAAAACGCATATTCCGGTTTTAGTTGTTAAATAATTTCTTTTTTTGCTTAGGCTATTTTAATAGTGAAATAAAATATACCGGAAATGACCCTAAAGATCGTTGTTTTTTATTAAAAAACCGGATGGAATCATCCGGTTTTTTTCTTTTGCTACGGTTACGCTGACATCTTTCTCAAGGTAAGGATTTGTTCACTGCGTCCAAAGGGTCCATGCACATCATGCAGCACGGCGCTCGTCAGACCAATACCATCTTGTCCATATTGCTGTACAGCTTGAATACCCAGCCATTCACCTTGTGGCCAGCGATAAAGATGAATCTGTAGATCCAAATTCGGGAACATCCATTCAAATTCGTTTTGTTGTCTTGGTACAACCCCATTTGCCGTATCCACCAAGCCCATCAGGCGGACAAAATCACTAGTTTGCTGCCCTTCAATCATTTGGGTTTGAGTATGTAACCATACAATTCCCTTACCCGGCCGGTGCTGGTCAGTTCTTGCTTCAACGCTTTGAATAAAACCGCCTGGCCAGCGTTTAATCCCCTGCCATACTGGCAGGTTTTCCGGATGTTCGACAGGATGGTCTTCCAGACCGGCAATACTGGTCGAGTCTTGAATCAACATACGCCATGCGCGTGCGATAATGCAGGTTTTTCCATTCGCCTGCATCTCAGCTTCAATCAATTCAATGGTTTTACCGGGGCGAATAATTCGCGTCTGGATGCTAAAATCACCAAAGGCAATCAGACCAAAAATATCCAGACTGATCCGGCCAATGCGCATATCCGAACGTGGCATAAATTGTTCCAGCTCAGCACAAACAATGCCGGTGGCTGGAGCCATATGCTGTTCATGGGTATTCCATGCACCTTGTGCATGAAGAGTGGAACGGTAATGGGCGGTCACTTGACCGTTGCTGTCTTGATCACGTTGGATCAGTTGATAATATGCTGACATAAATTCCCTGGTCTTTTTTTCATTAGCGTGCTGCAAACACTTTTTTAAATTTCCTGATTTAATACTTAATATTCATGCAGGATGAACGCTCAATGTCCGATTCTATCTAACCTGTTTAAATTGCGGTTGCATCCGTTGCTGAATCACAACATTTTTAAATCTGTTTTACGTAAGATAAAATCGGAACTCCGATCAAAACTGTTTTCATTTTTCATAGATTTAGACCCTCTGCGTCAATGAAATTAACTGACTGAATCGTCGCTTTTCTTTTATGATCACAATCGATTTTGAAGCAGTTCACTTCAACCAAGCATTAAGTGATTTGATTACTCCTGGTTTTTCTCTTCTGCCTATAAGCACAGCACAACTGATGTATCTTATTGTCATTCAGTTATTTTTTGATATTTGAGCAATCATTTTCATTGATTCAGATGCAAGATATGCTAAGTTAAAATCTCTATGCAATCCTGAGCCTGGATGACTGGATATGGCACATAACTCTATGATTCGCGTGAATGATGACCTGTCGGTGGCAACGATTGTACATGCTCGCCAACAACCGTGGATCGATAGTCCTGCACAAGGTGTGAAACGCCGAATTCTCTATCGGGTAGGTAATGAAAAAGCGCGTGCCACCTCGATCGTTGAATATGCAGCAGGCAGCCAATTCCCTCAACATATTCATAGTGGAGGTGAGGAGTTTTTGGTATTAAAAGGGATTTTTCAGGATGAACATGGAGATTATCCCGCAGGCAGTTATGTACGAAATCCTCCAGGTTCAATGCATACACCACGCTCGGATCAAGGCTGCACTATTTTAGTCAAATTATGGCAATTTCGGCAGGATGATCATCAGCGTATAAGCATCCTCCCTTCAAATGACATGATTTTCTCCACGCAACACGACCACTCCATGGTGCTTTTTAACCAGTTTGATGAAGAAGTACGTCTGGAAAGCTGGTGTGCGAATACCACACGTACAATTATCAATCCATCGGGCTTAGAAGTGTTTGTGGTCTCTGGCTCATTTCAGTCCGGTCCGGAAATCATGGAAACCTGGTCATGGATCCGTCTACCCGCAGGAATGCCACTGGAGTTAAAAGTCGGCGCACAAGGGGCTTGTGTCTGGATTAAAAGCGCACCTTTAGAACATATCAATGTATGCCGCTTTGAAATTGAATAATGCAATGGTTTTAAATCATTCTTCGATTTAATCCAAAAAAGAAATGCTATCTAAGCGGATAAACTCTGATATATCTCATATTGGCAAGCTTTCATTCGTCTAAAGCAGGCTAGCTTAATCATCGAAAAATCATTACATTATTCATATAACAATATGCATCTGTTATTTCTTGACCACTGATGAGAGAGCGCTGAACCGATCATGTAAAAAAGTAAATTTATCCGGCTTGGATGCGACCTTGGTACCGCCAATAAAATCTTAGATTTCAGAGCGAATATGCTGCAAAAGAACAAATCGATTTTCGTCTTTCTTTTTCTTACCGTCGCGATCATGAATATTTTTATGATCGCTCTGTTAGTCTATACCCTTCAGACTTCACGTGAACGCAAAGAAAGTGAGATTCGTACCAGCGTTGAAAATCTAACCTTGCTGCTGGAAAAAAGTGTTAGCAGCAGCGCTAGAGAAATCGATTTATCTTTACATATTTTGCAGACTTTTTTAGATAAAGAATTACGTGAAAAACAACAGCTGAATCCTGTAGAGATTAATCAGCTCATTCAAAAACAAGAAAACTGGATTCATTCCATTGCAAACATTCATGTCACAGATGCTCAAGGTCAGATCAGATATGGAAATAGCAGTTTAGCCAATACTTTCAGTTATGCTCACTATCCTTTCTTTAAAAAAGCTCAACAAGCTAAAGACCCGTTATTGGTGACCAAACTGATTCAGGAGCCAAATGGTAAAGATTGGGTCAATGTATTTGCTCGGCCTTATCATGATGCAAATGGAAATTTTGCGGGGATAATAACCGCTACATTGCCTGCCAGTTACTTTAATACCCTCATTTCAGATTTGGATGTCGGCCCTAAAGGTGTAGTTCTGGTTCAGGATCTGAATTTCCGGATTATCGCCCGTCATCCTACTCTGCAAACACCGAATGGCAGGGTCGGTTATGTGGGCGGCCCACCGGAACTGATTCAGCTGGTTCGTGCTGGCGCCCAGTCGGGTACCCTTTACACGCGAAAAACAACCGATAAAATTCCACGAATTGGCAACTTTCGCCGGCTCAGCAGTATGCCGGTGTTTGTCATTGTGGGGTTGGGTGAAGATGACTATCTTGCTCAATGGTACGATGACATTACCAAAGCCATATTGCTGGAATTACTCTTTCTGATCGTGACCAGCGTTGCTGCTTGGCAACTCTGGCGGCAGATCCAGGCGAGTGTCTTAGCCAACCGTCGCAGCCAGATGTTGTTACGCAATGCAAAAGACGGCATTCATGTACTTGATATGCAAGGTAAGCTTCTGGAAGCGAGCGACTCATTTTTTCAGATGATTGGTCACCCTCCCGAAGATGTCATTGGGAAAACCCCATGTTATTGGGACGTCTGTTATAACAAACAAGAAATTCAGGACCTGATCAAGGAGAACATTCACAAACCTGAAGGTATCCGTTTTGAAACGCTTTATCAAAATGCTCAAGGTGAACGCTATCCGGTAGAAGTCAGTTCTGTGATGGTTCATCTTGATGACTATCAAGTTTTCTTCGGTTCAGCACGTGATATTACGGAACGAAAAAAGGCTGAAGAGAACCAGCGGATTGCAGCGACAGCATTTGAATCTCAGGTCGGGATGTTAATTACAGATCCCAATCTGGTGATTTTACGTATCAACAAAGCATTTTCCGAAATCACCGGTTATAGCCAGCAAGAACTGATTGGACATACGCCTCACATCCTGCAATCCGGCATGCACGATAAAAATTTTTATGCCACCATGTGGGACCACATTCGTACCACAGGCTCCTGGCAAGGAGAAATCTGGAATAAACGCAAAAATGGAGATCTCTACCCGCAACACATCTCAATTGCCAGTGTTCGCGATGAAAATGGTCAAATCACCCATTATGTTGCCTCGATTACAGATCTCTCTGCCTATAAAGCCTCGGAAGAAAAAGTCCGTTTGCTTGCCTTTTATGATTCTTTAACTAAATTACCTAATCGCCGCTTATTTTTAGAACGTCTTGAACAGAGCATACGCGATGCAGAATCTAACAAGCAAACTGGCGTAATTCTGTGTATTGATCTAGATAACTTCAAGGCTTTGAACGATACAGAAGGTCACGAAACTGGTGATCGTTTACTTCAGCAAGTAGCCACTCGCCTATTAGAATGTGTTGGCACAAATCATATGATTGCCCGTCTCGGCAGTGATGAATTTGTTGTATTACTGGATCCGCTAAGCACGTCCGAAGCCAGCGCAATCCAGCAGGCTGAGAGTACGGCGAAGCGTATTCTACAAGCTCTAACTCAACCCTATTTCTTTGGAAATTCGGAATATCGTAGTTCAGCGAGTATTGGGATTAGCCTGTTCGGCTTACAAGCCGATGAGAATGTACAAGATCCGATTAAAAGAGCGGATATCGCCATGAGTGATGCCAAAACTTATGGTCGTAATACCTATCGTTTTTTTGATCCGCAAATCCAATCCCAGGTGCAACAGCGTGCTGATATTGATGCGGGCTTACGTCAAGCACTGGAAAAAAATCAGTTCATCCTGTACTACCAACCTCAAGTGAACGGAGCAAAACAGGTCACGGGTGTGGAAGCACTGTTACGTTGGCAGCATCCAACGCAAGGGATGATTTCACCGGCCCGCTTTATCCCGGTAGCAGAAGAAAATGGTCTGATTATTTCATTGGGGCGTTGGGTATTGGAAACGGCCTGTCGCCAGTTAACGGTATGGTCCAAACAGCCACAAACAGCCAATCTTAGTATTGCTGTAAATGTGAGTGCCAGTCAGTTTGCACGTGATGAGTTTGTACAAGACATCCTTGATATTCTAGAACGTACTCAAGCTCCAGCACATCTCTTGAAATTGGAACTCACTGAAAGTGCATTGGTGATGAAGATTGAAGACATCATTGAAAAAATGACGGTGCTGAAACGTTATGGTGTCATGTTTTCGCTGGATGATTTTGGTACGGGATATTCTTCGCTTACCTACCTGAAACGGATTCCGATTGATCAGCTCAAAATTGACCAAGGTTTTGTCCGCGATATTGAGGTGAGTACGAATGATGCAGAAATCGCAAAAATGATTATTGTACTGGCAAAAACTCTCGGTATTTCCGTTTTGGCAGAAGGTGTAGAAACTGAAGCTCAACGCGATATATTAGAAAAACAGGGTTGTTATCATTATCAAGGTTATTTATTTGCTAAGCCAATGCCGATTGATGAATTGGAGCATTATTTATTTCTGCAACAGACCCCTCGGAAGGTATTGAAAACTCATTTATGAGTTCAATTATATTTAAATATTTGGATTACTTAGGCTATTTTTTTTAATACGCTTCCGAAATAAAAAGCCCACTGCGAAACTCAATGGGCTTTTTTGTTGTCTAAACTTGAGTGATTAAGGTGCAGATTTATATTTCCCGTGGACCGGATCAAAGCGTAAATTCTCGCTATAGTTCACATGCCGAATCGTGTCATCTGCCATCGGTTTCTCACCTGTATAAGTCACACGAACTGGGTAATAAGCTGTACCATTCGGAATTATTTTTAAAGTACTCGTATAATTGTAAAATAACGGCGAATCGGGCTCATAATTGCCGGCATTATCTGCACCACCATCCGCAATTTCATAACTGCGAATATAGTCATTCTCGGATAAAAATAAGGCTTGCCAGCTACTCATGGTTGTTCCGGTACTGGTATAACCAATTTTGAAATAACTTCCAGTAAGCTGTTTACCGAAGGGCTGGAGATTCTGTTGAATCTGTTTAAGATCCAGATCAACTCGTCCCCATGAGCCACCAAATTGTGCTTTAGGAGCACTCCGGCTGACCAGCTGGAATCGCCCATTCGGCAATTGTTTAAACAGATAAAGATCTGCATCAGCACTACAAGCATGACAACTTTGTACTGCTCCATCACTGACTTGCAGCTTTTCAATCATCACCAGATAGCGCTTCTGTTGTGAGGTATTTGGATAGCCGAGCACGGGATGCATCACGGCAACCGTTTGATTATTGTCACGGTCGGGTCTTTCTAATCCAATGTGGGGCATCTGCGCAATGCTCTCATCCTGCACATCAACATTGACCATTTGTCCTGGATATAAAGTGCGCATCAGGTTTTTAAAACTTAATGATTCGAGCTGAGTCTTGGCGATTGTAGTCGCATTAAATACAACTGCTTTTGCTAAAACCATCGGCGAGAACATGAAGCTACAAGCCAATACACCGCACAACATTATTTTTTTCATTGTTACCCTTCTATCAATTTTTCAGGTCAAAATTTAAAGCGAGTTTGCTGTTTATTTCAGCTATTCATAAGTAGTGAATATCTTAACAAAATGTGATTTAAATCACATTTAAACCTTTTATACAAAAATTTTCATGTGCCAGTCAGCGCTCTGGCTTCACCGTCAATTACCTTTCATTGCTTAATTTTTTCTATTAAAACAGTTGTGAAGTTAAATATAAGAGGAATCATTCTAAATGCACAAAAATAGAGCATTTTCTATCATGTAGTAAAAGTACACAATCTCTGGATATTTCACATTTCTGTCATATAAATTTTATAATTCTGTCACGATTGCGAAATTTAAATTAAAAGTAAAACTAAGTTTATATTTTATATTCATTTTTCTTATATATTTAAAAATTTAATGTAACATTACTGTCATATATAAAACCTAGCATGGCTATACATTAAAAATCTTTCTCCCCTCTTGTATAGTGAATTTCCACGATATGGACGATTTTCAGCACTCCTCAAAAACCTATTTTAACCGTGAACTTTCATTATTCGAGTTTAACCGTCGTGTCCTCGCACAAGCCAAAAATCTGGAATTACCTTTATTGGAAAGACTCAATTTCTTGATGATTTTTTCACGAAATCTGGATGAATTTTTTGAAATCCGCGTTGCGGGTTTAATGAAACAATTTGATTTAAATAATGCTACCCGAACACCAGATGGTCTTCCGACAGAACGTGTGCTGAGTGAGCTTTCACAGAATGTGCATCAAGCGGTGCAGGAACAGTACAATATTTTGAATTATGCCATTCTGCCGCAATTGCAGGGTTTAGGCATTCATTTTATTCAACACAAAGATATTCTGGCTAAGCATAAAAACTGGATCGCAGCTTACTTCGCTAAACAGGTTCAACCGGTTGTTACGCCTATTAGCCTGGACCCTTCTCATCCTTTTCCACGCTTAGTGAACAAAAGCCTGAACTTTATTGTCAGTCTAGAAGGTAAAGATGCATTCGGAAGGGAAATCAGTATGGCGATTGTACCTGCTCCACGCTCATTACCACGATTGATCAAATTACCCCCAGACGTTGCAGGTGGAGCCGAAGAACATATTTTCCTTTCGGCGATCATTCAAGAGCATATCAATGACCTGTTCCCTGGCATGAAAGCAACGGGATGTTATGCTTTCCGGGTGACACGTAATGCTGACTTGACTCTCGCAGAAGATATTGATGATTTAGCTGTTGCCTTGAAAGATGAATTGTCTTCACGGCGTTTTGGACGTGCGGTACGTCTGGAAGTCAATCAGGAATGTCCAAAGGAAATTGTTGCTTACTTACTGGATCAATTCGATCTGGATGAGCAACAGCTTTATCTGATTGATGGCCCGATTAATTTGTCGCGCTTGACGACTGATTTTCCCTATCCAGAGCTGAAGCACACAAAGTTTACTCCCACGATTCCTAAAGCCATCTATAAGGCCAAATCGATTTTTGAATTGCTAAAAAAAGAAGATGTCCTGCTGCATCATCCTTTTGACTCTTTTAACCCAGTTATTAACCTGTTAAAAGAAGCAGCCAAAGATCCGAATGTTCTAGCCATCAAACAAACCCTGTATCGTAGCGGACCGGATTCGGAAATTGTTCAGGTCTTGGCAGAAGCAGCACGCAATGGAAAAGAAGTCACTGCCGTGATTGAGCTACGCGCACGTTTTGATGAAGAATCCAATATTACTGTCGCGAACATTTTGCAGGAAGCGGGAGCCGTTGTCGTGTATGGCATTGTCGGTTATAAGACACATGCCAAAATGATCCTGATCGTGCGTCGCGAAGAACATCATTTGGCGCGTTATGTCCATCTTGGCACCGGAAACTATCACGCCGGTAATGCCAAAATGTATACGGATTATGGCCTGATGACGACAGAAGCCGACATTTGTGAAGATGTGCATAAGATGTTCCAGGAACTGACCGGTATGGGGCGCATGGCAAAACTCAATAAATTGTTCCATGCCCCATTTACGCTGCACAATGAGCTGCTTAAGCTGATTGAACAGGAAATTGCTTTTGCACAGGCTGGTGAAAGTGCTCACATTATTATTAAAGTCAATGCCTTAACGGAACCACAACTGATCACAGCGTTATATAAGGCGTCCAATGCAGGTGTCAAAATTGACCTGATCATCCGCTCGATTTGCTGCCTGATCCCGCAAGTCAAAGGTCTATCAGAAAATATTCATGTGCGTTCAATTGTCGGGCGTTTTTTAGAACATACCCGGGTTTATTATTTTAAGCATGGCGGTGAAGATAAACTGTTTTGTGCCAGTGCAGACTGGATGGGACGTAACCTGTTTTCTCGGGTGGAAACCTGTTTTCCAATCCTCAACAAGAAGGTCAAGAAAAAAATCTTTGAAGATGGCCTGATTAATTATCTGCATGATAACCAAGGTGCATGGGAACTCAGTGCAACAGGAGAATGGCATGAAGCCCAGCCTGTCGCAGGACAGAGTCCTCACAGCGCCCAGCAATATTTACTCAATCAGAAGTTGCTGAAAATATAATTCTAGGGCGTTAAACAGCATCTGCTCAAAGTAAAAAAGTCTGCCCGATGGCAGACTTTTTTACTTTACCTATATTTATCCATAACTGTTATGCGATTAATTGCAGTACAGCTTTGATCAGCATATATAGCGCAACACCAATCACCGTAAAGGCAAAGATTTTTTGTACCAAACCTGCAGGAATTTTACTGATCGCCACACGTCCGATTAACATCCCGGTCACACAAGCTGCGACAAAGGTCAGTGTAACCGATACCGGATAATCAAACCCTTCGAGCACGTTAATCGCGATACTCATGCCCCCGATCAGGAAAATGATCATCAACGAAGTCGCCACGATACTGTGCATACTCAAATTGGTGGCTTTACGTAAGGCGGGTACAATCACAAATCCACCACCCACTCCGAGCATCCCGGTCAGTAACCCGGCAATGACACCAATCATACCCAGCACACCTGCTGTTTTCACATTCCAGATCAGCTTACCGGTTTCAGGGTTGATCTTGCACGGCGGATTGGAAAACTCCGAACTGCCATGAGCGAACAATCGGTAAGCCACAATAAACATCACGCCACTGAATGCCAAAGCCAGCCAGACTGCAGGAATCTGCTGGGCCAAACGCACCCCAACATAAGCCATCGGTGATGAAATCAGCGCAATCCACATGGCTGCACGATAACGTACAATTCTCTTCATCAGGCCCTGTATGGTTCCGATCAGTGCTGAAAACGTTACAGCCAGCAAACCTACTGGCGCCGCCTGAGAAACAGTCCAGCCCTGGCTAACCATCAAGGCAGGTACAGCCAGAATTCCGCCGCCTGCTCCAGTCAAACCTAGCAGTAAACCAATGAGAATGCCTTCAATCACCAATAGCATCATGAAAATTCTTCCTAAGCCTGGTGACTCTCCTGAGAGAAACCACCGTCTTATTGAATTGGCTACAGAGCGCCAAGTTGTATTGCAAAAACAGCAGATTAAACAGTTTCAACCTGTTTTTTGGGCTTGACCATCCACTCGCGGCCTTTAAGCATCCCTTGCCAGTAAATTGGTGGCAGGATTTGCTCTTTCAGCAGCCAAGCCATTCGTGATGGCTGAGTCCCATCGATGAACCATTTTGGAAAACTTGGTAACAACTTGCCACCATAACCGAATTCAGCCAATACGATCTTGCCACGCTCTACCGTAAGTGGACATGAACCATAACCGTTATATTCAAAGAATTTCTGACGGCCCTGAAGCTGGGCCAAAACATTTTCAGCCACAATCGGAGCCTGTGCACGCGCAGCAGCAGCTGTTTTCGCATTCGGGGTATTGCTGACATCCCCCAACGCAAAAATGTCTGGATAACGGGTGTGCTGTAAAGTTGCAGGATTCACACTGACCCAGCCTGCCTCATCGGTTAAGGTACTGGCACGAATAAAATCAGGTGCCTGCTGTGGTGGAACCACATGCAAGAAATCAAAATCAGTTTCAACAGTAGAAATCTGATCACCATCCGTCACTTTAAACCAGGCTTTTTTATTCGGACCATCCACTTTCACCAGTTGATGATTAAAATGCAGATTGGCCTGATAACGTTTTACGTATTCCATTAATGCCGGGACATACTCTTTCACACCAAACAGCACGGCACCCGTATTATAGAAATCGATGGAAATGTCTTTCAAAACCCCTTGTTTTAACCAGTAATCCGCAGACAGATACATTGCCTTTTGTGGTGCACCGGCACATTTGATCGGCATCGGCGGTTGGGTAAAGATCGCTTTACCCTTTTTCAGGTTTTGTACTAACTTCCAAGTATAAGGTGCCAGATCATAACGATAATTTGAAGTGACTCCATTTTGACCCAGCGTTTCGACCAGACCATCAATACCATGCCAGTTCAGTTTTAATCCTGGACACACCACCAAGGTACGGTAATTAAGCGGCATGCAACCTTCCAGAATCACTTGGCGTTGTTCAGGATCAAACGCAGCGACTGCAGCCTGAATCCACTTCACCTGTTTCGGCAACACACTCTGCATTGGTCGTGCGGTTGTCTGAGGAGAAAATATCCCTCCACCCACCATGGTCCAGCCTGGCTGATAATAATGCACGTCAGCCGGATCAATAATGGCAATATCCAGATTCGGTTGGCGGCTAAGCAGACTGGCCGCAACCGAAATCCCCGCGGCTCCCGCCCCAACAATCACCACCGAATAACAGGCAATTTCTTGACTTGGAAAATTCTTTTTCATCAAACGCGGTACAATGGCACGTAAGTCATAACCTGCTGCACTACTACGAGCCAACATCTCGTCATAAGATTGCGGCTGTACCTCAGATAAAGCCCACAATGAAATCGAGCGTGTTCCCGAACGGCAATAGGCCAATACGGGTTTCTCTGCAGTACGATAATTTGCAGCAAATTCCTGTGCCTGTGTATCGGTAATTTTGCCACTCAGCACTGGCTGATATTGAATCGCGATACCATATTGCTCAGCCATTTTCTGAATTTCGATAAAGTTTGGCTGATCACTACCTTCACCATCCGGGCGGTTACAGAAAATGGTTTTAATCCCTTTTTCTGCGAGCTCAGCAACATCTTGAATGCTAATTTGGTCTGCGACCCAAAACTCAGCGTTGATCTGTTTCAATTTCATCGATTTACTCCTAATCGCTTACTTGCTTGCGCCACACGCTTTATTTGCAGGTAAGGCAATATCAATCTTGGCTGGATACGGTAGATTCAGGTTATTCATAATTTCAATGAATTCTTCACGGCTGCGATGCTGTCCCAAACGTGAATTGTATTGACGCTCATGGCCAATCGTAGACGATAAACGCCCTTTATAATCATGTCCTGGATAAACGATCGTTTCGTCAGGCAAAGTAAACAGCTGTTGATGAATACTGTCATATAGAGTATTGGCATTGCCTTCCTGAAAATCGGTACGGCCACAACCATCAATTAACAGCGCATCTCCAGTAAACACCATGTTATCGACCACATAACTGGTACAGGCATTGGTATGGCCTGGGGTATAACGTGCTTCAATCAGGAACGTGCCCACCCGTACTGCACTGCGATCTGTAATATAGATATCCCCACACTCAACGCCACTGTTACGATGCAAGATTGAACGTGAACCACAAATCTCTCTTAACGCATTCGCAGCCGTCACGTGGTCAGCATGTACATGGGTATCCAAGGTATAGAGCAGCTTTAATCCATGCTGTTCCAGCTCAGCCAAATAATGCTCGACTTCCGAAGTAACCGGATCAATCAGTACAGCTTCTTTCGTCTGTTCACATGCCAGTAAATAGGTATATGTTGAACTTTCCTTTTCAAAAAATTGCTTAAATAACATTGTCTTGAATCCATTTAATTTGAAAACCTACTCTTATAATGCAAAGGATGTGCCATATTTTTAATAATATAATTTATTTTTATATTTCAATATCTTATAAATTTTAGAAAGATATATTTGAAAGTAGCACCATGATTTTTGTTTCAATTAATGTTTCACCGATATACTATGAAACAATAGTTGAAACATTAATCACATTTTATATGACAAAACTCCTTTTAACCTCATTAGCACAACTCAAAGAACGCTCTGCACAAAATCTGCAATTATTTCCCCAAAGCATCCTGTTGCTTTGTGATCTCACGCATCAGGTCATTTGGCTGACACAAGGGGCTGATTCCCCAACAATAGACGTGCAAAATCTGCTTGATCAGCTCAAATCTGAATCGCCCTTATCTCCTGTCATTCAACTACAGGATAAACAACAGCATGTTATGCAGTTATTACACTATCGGCAGCAAGTGCAGCTTATTCAAGAAAAACAAGAAGGCTGGCTGTATCTGATTTTGCCCTACACCCCACCAGCAAAACAGACTGTCTCTACGACGTCATCAGTCCAAGTGAGTGAACAATTTGCTCAACGCTTCCATAGTAGCTCACCCAAAATGCAACAGATGTTTTCTATCATCCAACGTGTTGCGGTTACAGAGTTTCCGGTACTTGTACGTGGAGAATCTGGTAGTGGCAAAGAACTGGTGGCAAAAGCAATTCATGATTTTAGCCTGCGTAAGGATCGGGTTTTTATCGCGATCAACTGTGCAGCACTCAATGTGAATATTCTAGAAAGTGAGTTATTTGGCCATGTAAAAGGTGCATTCACAGGGGCTATTCGTGATCATAAAGGCGTATTTGAGCAAGCTGCAGGCGGCACACTCTTTCTAGATGAAATTGCAGAAATTCCACTTGAGTTGCAAGCCAAGCTATTAAGGGTGCTGGAAACTGGGGAATTCACGCCTTTAGGGGGGGAAAAACCCATTCGTGCCAATGTACGAATTATCGCCGCCACCCATCGTGCCTTACGTGAAGAAGCGCGTCAGGGACGCTTCCGCCAAGACCTATTATACCGTTTACGTGTGATTCCTATTTTTATCCCACCGTTAAGAGAACGTAAAGAAGATCTTCCTTTACTCACTCAATTTATCCTTTCAGAAAATACCGCTGCAGAACGTACAAATCCGATCAGGATTTCTAAAGCCGCCATGCAAAGCCTGATGGCTTATGACTGGCCGGGAAATGTACGAGAACTCAGAAACACCCTGCTGTATGCCCTGATTATGGCACATGATAAAGAACAGATTGATCTTGAGGATTTACCCCAGGAAATTATGGAAAATGTCCCTCTTCAGAATCCGAATGTAACAAATACATCCGTGATTACCGCAGAAAAGCTGCGCTTAGTCTTAGCAAAATATCACAATGATCAACAACAGGCTGCCGATGAATTAGGCATCAGCCGAACCACTTTATGGCGTTATCGCAAAAAGTATCATTTATAAATGTTTTAACTACAGCTCAGGCTAAACAGCTATTTGAAAGATTGCTCAACACTGCAAAATATAGATAAAAAAATACCCATTCGGGGGGATGGGTATTAGCTGCACCTTACTGCAGTGTGGAGGGAGCTTTTCGCTCTTCTTGTTGTTTAATTAATATACACACATCAACTTCACTTAATCAATAAATCCCACACAAAAAATAAGGATTTACTCCTATAAAATGTATCAAAATATATATCAATCAATTAATATTGATATTTTTTCTTTATATTATTCATGAATTAAGCATTAATTTAAAGACCTTTAAAATCACTAATACATTATATTATTTTTTAAAATTTTAATTTTAATTAAACCTTAAAGAAATAAATTTTATTTTTAAATAAAAATAAAAACCCCTATAAATCATAAAGATAATTTAAAAAAAACACCAAAAATAAAAATCAAAAATTTCTTTAAAAAAATAGATTTTCAACATATAAATACTGTCAAAAAAGAGTGAAAATTCACTTTAAAAAATAAATTTTTCAATTATATGTTGATTTTTTTTACATATTTAACTGCATTTATTAAGCAAAAAACAAAATAGATCGCAGTTTTACCTTATAATAAAAATACCAAACAATAACTCATATAAATTTGGGTGATGCTTATGAATAAAAAATACGAAAAATTTTTGCCAAGCTATCAAGACTCTAAAAACACAGAAACTTTCCCTTATTTTTGGGTTACTCAAGTCTATGCACAATATGTTCATCAACTTGAAAAAGTGCTCAAAAAGTTAGGCTTAAATTATTCGGAAGGCAAATTTCTTCATGCGATCTATACGCATCCACATGCCAGTATTTCTGAACTTTCTGAACGCATGATTTCAAAAATGTCGACAACAGTTAAAATTTTGCAACGGTTGAAATCAGATGGTTTGATTGAAACCTACCCTTGCAAAAATGATGCACGAATTACCCGGGTGTACTTAACTGAAAAAGGCCAGAAAACAGTTCAGAAAGCTACAGAATTGACCTCTGCATTATTGGAAGATTCTTTTTCCGGGCTGACCCCATTACAAATTGATAAGTTGATTATGAATTTGAAAACGCTATTTCATAATCTAGCACCTGAAATGCGTTATCAGTCTTAAATGAACATAAAGCGGCCGGTTTAAAAGAACTGGCTGTTTTCATCTTCAAACTCTTCTTAAATTTTATAATCAGCCATAAAAATATAGCCCGCTTCTCGGACGCATATGATGAGAAACGGGCAGACCGTAAGTACAGCCAGTGAAAACTGCGCTGAATGATTGTTTATTATTATGTGAAGCAGTATGCGCGACGTTTATGACAGAATCATGGCATATTGTCGAATCCATAAACACCTGCACATTTTTTACTTTTCATCTATTCAGTGCATCTTAGATCGCGTATTTTGATGAGTCAGGTTTGTTTGCTTGGGAAATTTATGCTGAAGCAATGTTGTGATCTACTCGAACAAAAAAAGCTTAAAATCGCCTTCGTAGAAAGTGCCAGTTCCGGCTATTTGTGTAGCCAGTTTTCAATTTATAAAAATAGTGGTGCGAAAATCCTTTTGGGAAGCATGGTCTCTTATGACCCCAGTATTAAAGTGGAAATTCTCAAAATTGATCCTGCTTTAATTGCACAATACACAGCAGAATCACCTGAAGTCACGGCTGCCCTAGCAACCCAAGGTCAAATGCTGTTTCAGCATGCAGATTATGTCATTGCCTGTACCGGGCTGCTTAAACCGGGTGGAAGTGCCTGCGAGAACAAACCTGTCGGAACCTTCTTTGTCTGTATTCAGCATCAGCAAATGCAATATCATTTTCACTATCTACTTGCTGGCACACCGACTGAAAAACTGGATCAATTGACCGAATGTGTTGCCAGCGAACTAATCGAACTCATTAGTCACGAGTCAACCGACACTTATTGAGTCATTCATCCAATTTAAACGAATAGATGCGGAAATTTTGCTTATTTTTTCGGGTGATGAAATCAAATAAAAACGGGCACCCCTAAGGCTGCCCGTTTTTTGATTGGTAGAAAACCGATCAATTTTTATAAAAAATTAATCCATTGAAAATTACGGTGCAATCGGTGCAAATGGCACGACCACATCGGCATTTTGTGCACGATGTCGCATGAAATGATCCATCAGGACAATCGCGAGCATCGCTTCAGCAATTGGTGTGGCACGGACACCTACACAAGGATCATGGCGACCTTTGGTCAACACATCGGTATCTTCACGATCAATATTGATGGTTTTTCCAGGTGTTGTAATACTAGCAGTTGGCTTTAAGGCAATCGCCACACGAATGGTCTGCCCAGAAGAAATCCCGCCTAAAATGCCACCCGCATGGTTTGCCAGGAAACCATGTGTTGTCAATTCGTCACGTGTTTCGTGGCCAAACTGTTCTGCAACTGCGAAACCATCACCAATTTCAACGCCTTTGACTGCATTAATACCCATCATGGCATGTGCAATATCCGCATCCAGACGGTCAAAAACGGGTTCACCCCAACCAACCGGAACATTCTCAGCGAGAATTTCCAGCTTGGCACCACAACTGGTCCCCTGTTCACGCAATGAAGTCACCAATGCTTCAAAACGAGGAACTGCATCGACATCACCACAGAAAAATGGGTTCTGTGTAACCTGATCCCAATCTAACTTTGTTGCTTTCTCAGTACCAATCTGAGTCACATGGCCACGAATGACGATACCAAATTTCTCTGCCAAGTATTTCTTGGCAATCGCTCCCGCAGCGACACGCATCGCTGTTTCACGAGCGCTTGAACGACCACCACCACGGTAATCACGGAAACCGTATTTTTGTGTATAGGTGTAGTCGGCATGTCCTGGTCGGAAAGTCTGCGCAATATTGCCATAATCTTTCGATTTTTGGTCGGTATTACGGATCAGCAGACCAATCGGAGTTCCCGTTGTTTTTCCTTCAAAAACACCTGAAATGATTTCGACCTGATCCGGTTCTTTACGTTGTGTGGCAAATTTTGAAGTTCCAGGTTTACGGCGATCCAGATCTTTTTGCAAGTCTTCTTCGCACAGTTCAATTCCCGGTGGAACACCATCAACAATCGCCATCAAACCAGCGCCGTGAGATTCACCACAAGTCGTCACACGGAAGAGTTGTCCAATACTATTACCTGCCATGTTCACGACTCCTTATGCTTGAACAGATTCTTGAAATAGTTGTTGATAACGACGGCATTGCTCGGCTGTCAAGGCAAAGATGCCTGAACCGCCTTTCTGGAATTTCAACCAGTGGAAATCAACGGTATTGAAGTTTTGCTTCATCGCCCATTCACTGTTGCCGACTTCAATCACAATCAGACCATCTTCGGTTAAGTAATCTGCGGCCTGCGCCAACATTTTACGCACTAAATCCAAACCATCCTGACCCGCAGCAAGGGCCAACTCAGGTTCATGCAAAAACTCTTCTGGCAAATCAGCCATATCTTCTGCATCCACATAAGGTGGATTAGAGACAATCAGGTCGTACTGGTTTTCAGCCGGGATCTTCGCAAACAGATCTGACTCCAACAAAGCCACCTGATATTGCATGTTGTGATGTTCAACATTCAGTGCAGCCACTTCAAGTGCATCTTTCGAGATATCCGTCGCATCAACTTCTGCATCTGGGAAAGCATAGGCCAATGCTACTGCGATACAGCCCGAACCGGTACACATATCGAGAATACGGCGTGGCATTTGTGGATTTGGATTTTCTGGTAAGGCATTTAAAGCCTCGCGCATTTCACCATTTTCATCCAAGCAATACGGCGCAAAACGCTGCTCGATCAATTCGGCAATTGGAGAACGTGGAATTAACACACGCTCGTCCACGTAGAAGGGCTTGTTACAGAAATAAGCCAGATTTAATAAGTATGAAGTTGGAATACGCTCATTGATCCGGCGCTGCAATAAATCTAAAAATTCTGCTTTTTCACTCGGCAATAGTTTTGCATCAAGAATTTCAGCATCGGCATTCCATTCCAAAGCCAGTGTTTGCAACACGAGAGCAGAGCTTTCTGCAAAATAATCCTCAGTCCCTTGCCCTAAATGTGCATCATATTGGCGTAATGCCGATACACCAAAACGAATAAAATCACGAATTGTACTTAGATGCTCCGCGGCTTCTTGTAAGCTTTCAGGGCTAATAGTCGGTCGCTCCACTCAGCGCTCTCCAAAGGTATCATTGCAAAAAACGCTCTATTCTACCTTGTTTTTCCCGCACATAGCAGCTTTTGTCGAGTAAGAGCTTATCGTAAGCACGAAAAACCCTTTAGAGAAACAACCGAACTTTAATTCATTAGATTTGAGCATGCCATTTACCTAGAATTAGGTTGTGCTGAATTTGCTTTAATTATGAACATAAAAAAACCCATGCTAGGCATGGGTAAAGACAAAACTACAACAAGACCACTTGAAAACACATTTAAGTATTGATTATTTTTTAATCTATTTGCAATACAAATTATCTTATTTTTATCCTTTTTAGACTAAAGTCGACATCTGGAATATCCGGTTAATTTTTAGCGTTTAAAATGGTCGATAACCTTATTGCTCTACATAAGGTATCAGGTCAATCATGATGTCTTGCTTGGTCTTATTCTTTTTCAAGGACAAGTTATACATCACTTGCCTCACCGCACAATTCAATACTTCATTTTCTATTTCTACGTATAAAATTTCACCTGTACGTGGAACAGTGTGTAATTTGATGTCATAAACAAAATTACTTAGCTCGCCAAATGCTTCACATGCGGCAAAATGTAATTGGACTTTGATTTTTTTACTCATGGCTTTACCTTGATGTTATTGTTATTTCATTCTGCTTAAAGTTATAACGTGTGATGCTTATTTAATCAATCTAATCAAGAGAGCAGATCTCTAAAAGATTGAGATTTTTCGCCCTGACCTCATATAGAAAACGTTCACTCAAGATATAAATTTATGAGCTATAAACATAACAATCTTCTCGCCATGCGCGAGCGTTACTGGAATGATCAGCACTCAGAGGAAGTTCAGCAAGAAAAACTGTTTTTGCGAGACACTTTAATACGTTATGAAGTCTTTCCAAATCCAGACCTAGAGGATGTCAAATACGTATTTTTCGCACTCCCAAGTATTGTGATTGTCAAAGGCTATGCTCTGGGCTTTCAACATGTACAAGTGCAGTCCATGATTGAACAATTTATTGCAGAGAATAAAAACCGCCTAGCTCAGCGTGAACCTGTCAAAATCCAATTTAGGATGTAAATTCGAGCCGATCCTCTGATTTTGCTGAAACCCAACGGTAACAGAAACAAAACTGTTGTATTAATTTGCAAAATCACCCGCACATTCAGCCAACTCAACTGTTTAAATAAGCCAGGAACATGTAAAATTCTTTATGTTTCATCCTCTGCTCGATTCGCTTAAAGGACTTTATCTTCATGTCAGATCAGAACGATAAGCTTAAACAGTTAAAAACTTCCTCCATGGATCGACGCTTATCGATCGCAAAAGCTTCCCTTCTTGCCGGCACGCGCTGGGCTGCTTCTAATGCAACGTCCATTTTTTCGAGTGAAGCAGATAAAGAAAAAAAGCGTAAACAAGCCATGAAAGAACAGGCGGATTATCTGGTCTCAGAAATCGGCAAATTAAAAGGTTCTATTGTCAAAATCGGGCAAATGATGGCGCTGTATGGCGAACACTTCCTGCCCGAAGAAATTACCCAAGCCCTGAATACCTTAAACAACCAGACGGTTGCCCTCGCCTGGCCAGCGATTAAAGAACAACTTAAAGATCAACTTGGTCACAAGCTTGATGATCTGATCATTGATCACGAACCGATTGGTACCGCATCCTTAGGTCAAGTCCATCGTGCAACACGCAAGTCGGACGGACTTGAACTAGTATTAAAAGTACAATATCCAGGTGTAGCCGATGCGATTGATTCGGATATGAATCTGTTTAAAAATATGCTCAAGCTGACACGGATGGTGCCACAAACACGCGAGTTTGATCAGTGGTTTGATGAAGTTCGTGAAATGATGCATCGGGAAGTGAACTACCATCTCGAAGCCACAACCACACGCCGTTTTGCAGAACGACTCAAAGACGATCACCGTTACATTGTGCCAAAAATCATTGATGAGTATTGTACCAATCGGATTTTGTGCATGACCTTCGAGCGTGGTGTTCCAATCAATAGCCCTGCGATGCTATCCCTTCCACAGGAACGCCGCAACCTGTTAGGTGAAGCCTCCTTAGAAGTCACCGTCCGTGAAATCTTTGAATGGGGTGAAATGCAAACCGATCCGAACTTTGGTAACTATCTGGTTCGACTGGGCAATGGTGCGGATGTACAAGATAAAATTGTCCTGCTTGATTTCGGTGCAATCCGTCAATTTGATGATCACCTCCTGCAACTTGCGCGCCAGTTGATTAAAGCCGGTTATCATCATGATCCACAAGCGATGGTCAATGCCATGACCGGTTATGATTTCTTTGACTCAATTCCACAAAGCATCAAACCTGATATGGCCAAGGTTTTTTTACTCGCCACCGAAGCCTTTAGTGACCCACGAAATAACCGTGAAATGCCTGCGGGTCTTATGGATGAACATGAACGTTATGACTGGAAAAACAGCCAGTTGCATACACGCGTCATGCAACAAGCCAGCAAATCTATGGCATCGCGTTTCTTTAGTGTGCCACCCAAGGAGTTCATGTTTATCAGCCGAAAATTTATCGGTGCTTATACCTTTATGACGGTGATTGACGCGAAAACTAATGTGCGTGCCATGATTCGCCAATACGCTTAATATTTAGAATATAAACCCCAGGAAAGATGTACATAATATGCTTAGGCTATTTACAAGTTAACAGCTCTTCGTTTCAAAATTTAATGTTCAATTAAAAAGAAAATTTCAAATCTATAAAAAAAGCGCCGAAGCGCTTTTTTTATTTCATGCAGTTATTTAATTTTGGCATGAGACTTCAAATATTGGGTGTAGTCATCCAACTCTTGCTGTCCGCGTAATTGCTGATAGAGTTTTCTTAATTCCTGAGCCTGTTCAGGTGCCAGAGCAGCTGCGGCACTCTTGTTAACATTCGATACTGCAACCACAACCAACTCATTTGGCAAAGCGGCTGTTGTAACAGACCAATAACCCGCTTTAGGTGCTGTTAAGCTAAAAGCAGCTCGCTCAATTTCTCGTTTTAAGCCTTGTGAACGTACAAAAGTACCTGCATTTTCAAAAGCCACGCCATATTTCGCCACCACTTCAGCAGCTGGCTTGCTATTAAAATCTTTAAGCATGGCAGCCAATTTTGCTTTTGCTGCATTAAAGGCTTTTTGATCTGTCAATTTTGCTTTAATGACAGGAGTTGCTTGAGCTAAAGACATCACCCCACTTGGTGTATAGTGACTAACTTTAACCCAGATGGTATCGCCATTGGCCAATTGGATACTGCTTGAGGCATTGCGATCACCGTTCTTGACTTCATCATTAAACAGCTTGGCTTTAACGTTCGCATCACTTAGATAAGGATGAACAGTCGAAAGGGTCATACCTTTCACACGTTCAACCCGGGTACCTTTCACTTCTTGTGTAACTACATCCAAGGAATCACTGCCTACCACCATTTCATTCAGACTATTTACGGCATCTGCATAAGCATTCGCAGCTTTTGCTTTCTGAATTTCGGCAGTCAACCGTGCTTTTTCTGTCACTAAACTTGGAACAGTGGTCCCCAAAGTCTTGCTTTGGATCAAATGATAACCATATTGAGTTTTCACTGGTGCAGTTACGGTATTGGCCTGAGCTGATGCCACCGCCTGATCGAATGCAGTACCAAATACGCCTACCGCGTAGCCTTCGATCAGACCACCTTTGCTCTTAGAGTCAGGATCTTCAGAATATTGTGCTGCTGCCTGTGCAAATGGCAAACCTGCTTTGATTTTTGCAAAGACCTGTTGAGCTAATTTTTGTGCTTCTGCATCCCCACGACTCTCTGCAGTGATCAAAATATGTTTCACTTCACGTTTAGCATTTTTACCCTGAGTTTCGACAAACTTGGCATATGCCTGTTGTAATTCAGTTTCTGTCACAGGTGCTGTGGTCGTGGACATTTGTGCAGGTGACAATACGATATAGTCAACATCGACACTCGCGATCTGCTTCAAGCTGTTTTTGTGTTTGTTGTAATAATCACTGATTTCTTGCGCACTAACTTTAATATTTTGCTTATCAGCGTCCAATGAGATGCTAGATAAATGCAGCGTACGCTGTTCAGTCTGTAAATTTGCCACCTGCTGAACATCAACCGGACTCACTAAAGCGTAATCGAGTACGGTGCTAGTCAACATTTTTAATGCATGATCAGCACGCAAGTTCGCGATTAAAGCTTGGCTGGTCATACCTACAGAACGCAGGTAATTTTCATATAAAGCATTTGAGAATTTACCATTTTCCTGGAAACTTGGCTGTTGAGCTAGCATTTGCTCAATTTGGGCATCACTCAAGGAAATTCCCAATTTTTCTGCCTGCTGGATCAATAAAGTACGCGCTGTCAGGCTGTTCAACGCCGCTTTTTCAATAAACGGCTGGTTCAATAGCGTTTCATCACCATTCACCATAGGTAAATACTGCTGTTTATAGTTTTTAATCGTCGCTTCTAATTCTTTTTTCGAGATGTCTTGTCCGTTAACCGTCTGAGCGACATCAGCCTTATTTTTCCCGCTGAAATATCCTTCAATACCTACAAGCGCTAAAGGGGTTAAAAACAAAATAAGAAGAACTTTGCCCAACCAACCCCTAATGACTTTACGAAACGATTCCATAAGTATTCCAATATTTTACTTCGAGCGCATTTTAACTGAAAAGCCCGCATGAATGAACGCATTCAGCCCGGCATTTTGAGCTTTTAATAAAAAAACGCGCCTGTTGGCGCGTTTATAAGTTCAGCCAAATTAGGCAACTGAATCTTTTAAACCTTTACCCGCTTTAAAGCTTGGGACTTTGCTTGCTTTAATTTGTAGTTCTTCGCCAGTTTTTGGGTTACGACCTGTGCGCGCAGCACGCTCTTTCACACCGAAAGTACCAAAGCCAACTAAAGTTACTGTGTCACCAGATTTAAGTGCGTCAGTAATTGAAGCAATTGTCGCGTCCAATGCTTTACCTGCATCAGTCTTAGACAATCCCCCTTTCTCTGCAATTGCATCGATTAATTCTGATTTATTCATGAAACTCGTATCCTCTTAATATCGTTTATTTAAGATCCAAAACTGTCATTGAAACTACTATGATGCCTTTATAGCAATGCTTTAGGGGGAAACGCAATACTTGCCTAAAGCTTTTCAGAAAAATAAATCTCAAAAAATCATTGAAAAATAGTGAAAGTATTAAATTATTTTTATCACTGCACAATCTGGTGCAGCATGTCCATGATGAGGCAATCATGGATAAAATTTGCACTATTTTAACACTTGCAAAAGCCAGCTATTACTTTATTGAAAATTTAATTGATTTTTCATGAATTCATAAAGCAGAAGTGAGGTTTTAGCTATCCCAAAGTAAACGTCCAATTCATCACAGACTAGCCCAACAGACAATTTAGACACTGCTATTTCTCTTTGGAAAAGTTGCCGATTCGTTGAATTACTGGGATAGCAAAGCATTAAATGGGCGATTTTTCTTCAAAACGTGCACTTCACTCGTACCATTATATTGTTTACTGTTGGTTTTATCGGCAAGCCGCAACAGTAACCAACAAAAATATCTTTATAATATCAAGATTAAAGCTTGAACCTTTTGCTAAAGTGGTCTACAAAGCTGTTTAATTTATTTACAGGCCACGTTTTGGCGCCGTAAAACGATGAATAAAGACTATAAAATCTTTATTGTAGACATGTAGGGTAAATCTAAATGAGTGAAGCGAACCAAAGCAAAGATCAACAGCATATTTTGCTCAATATGCTGATCATTGCTTTAGAAACTGTATTCTCGTTCGTATTGAAATACGATCGAGTGGTTCGTCTACAAACAAAAAAATGGGTAGAACAAAAAGTTTCCGTCAAAATTAACAGCTATATTCCCTATTTTGATTTTTATGTGCAATTTACGCCAAAAGGTATTCTATTCGATTTAACTCCACCAGAAAAAATTGATCTAGAAGTAAATACCACCCTGCTTGACCTGATTCGAATTTTCGTTTTTGCCAACCGTCGCAGTGTAAAACATATGCGGATTCAGGGTGATAGTACGCTAAAAGATGAGTTTTACGATTTAGTCTTACATTTCAGTTTGCCTAAATTGTTGTCTGATTGGAGAGAGTGGCTCAAACAACCGGCCGACGAACAAAATATTGTGGCATCCAAAAAACGTATCCTGCCTTTATTAGAAAAAATTGATCAGCAACGTTCGCAAATCAACAGCCTGCAAGTTGAGGTTAAACAATATAAAAACCGTTTACGCCGTATGCAGCAAAAACAACGCTGGATCAACCTGATTTTCGCCTCTATCACACTGCTATTACTGGCAATCTTACTGTATACTTGGCTCGCAAATTAAGCGCTTACACTGCATTAGAATAAATCAAGCATACTAATATTAAAAAAACTTGACTATTTTAGTCAGGATTCATAAAATCAAATCATCTAGTCTAAACATGTGTATCGAATCATGCGTCTTACTACTCGCGGTCGCTACGCGGTGACTGCTCTACTTGATTTAGCTTTGCAGCCAACTGAACAAACGATCACGCTCGCAGAAATCGCAGCTCGCCAAACTATTTCAGTTGCCTATCTTGAGCAATTATTTGCCAAACTTAAGCGTCATGGTTTAGTTTCCAGCATTCGTGGTGCAAATGGAGGCTACCATTTAGCACGTAAGCCTGAAGACATCACTGTTTTAGAGATTATTGAAGCTGTAAATGAAACAGTCGATGCCACCCGTTGTGACCATAAAGGCAATTGCCAAAATGGTGCAATGTGCTTGACTCACGATTTATGGCACGAACTCTCCCACCACATTGCCGATTATCTCGCCAAAATCACCCTAGCTGATCTGGTTGCACGTGACCACGTACAAACCGTCGCCATTCGCCAAAACACTTCAGCTTACGATTCCGCCCTTTTATCGGTTACAGGTATTTGACATGAAACGTCCGATCTATCTTGACTACGCAGCAACCACCCCAGTTGATCCTCAAGTCGCTGAACGTATGATGGAATGTTTAACCTTTGATGGTACATTCGGTAATGCTGCTTCTCGCTCGCACGCTTATGGTTGGCAAGCGGAAGAAAAAGTCGAATATGCGCGTGAACAAGTCGCTAATTTGGTGAAAGCGGATCCTCGTGAAATTGTCTGGACCTCAGGTGCAACAGAGTCAGACAACCTTGCACTTAAAGGTGTAGCACAGTTCTACGCTTCTAAAGGCAAGCACATCATTACGAGCCAAATTGAACACAAAGCGATTTTGGACACTTGCCGTGAGCTTGAATCAGAAGGTTTTGAAATTACCTATCTTGAGCCACAACCACAAACCGGTTTGATCACACCTGAAATGGTAGCGGCTGCCCTTCGTCCTGATACCATTCTTGTTTCATTAATGATGGTGAACAACGAACTTGGAACTGTGACTGATGTTGCGGCGATCGGTGAATTGACACGTGCCAACAAGACCTTCTTCCACGTAGATGCTGCACAGGCCGCCGGTAAGGTTGAAATTGATCTTTCAACTTTAAAAGTAGACTTGATGAGCTTCTCTGCCCATAAAGCATATGGTCCTAAAGGTATTGGTGCTCTCTTTGTACGCCGTAGCCCACGTGTGCGTTTAAAAGCTCAAATGCATGGTGGCGGTCACGAACGTGGTATGCGTTCAGGCACATTAGCAACTCATCAAATTGTAGGTATGGGTGAAGCGTTTGAACTCGCTGGGAAAAATCTGCAAGCTGAACAAGCACGTTTGCGTATTTTACGTGACAAACTTTGGAATGGCTTACAAGAGCTTGAACAAGTATTCCTGAATGGTCACCCAATCCAAAACGTACCGAACTTCCTGAATGTCAGCTTCAACTTTGTTGAAGGTGAGTCATTAATGATGGCATTGAAAGATGTAGCGGTATCTAGTGGTTCAGCATGTACATCAGCGACACTAGAACCTTCTTATGTATTACGTGCATTGGGTCTTTCTGATGAACTTGCCCATAGTTCAATCCGTTTCAGTTTTGGTAAATATACCACTGAAGAAGATATCGATTATGTCATCGAAATCTCAAAAACAGCTGTAAATAAATTACGTGAACTTTCACCGCTTTGGGATATGTACAAAGACGGGATTGATCTTTCTAAAGTTGAATGGACAGAACACTAATTCGTTGAAATTAGTGTTTTACCCCTCATATTAATATTAGGCTGACCCCGAGGTTTGGAGAAGCAACATGGCTTATAGTGATAAAGTAATTGATCATTACGAAAACCCTCGTAATGTGGGCGTTCTAGACAAAAATGCTGAAAACGTAGGCACAGGTATGGTCGGTGCACCGGCTTGTGGTGACGTGATGCGTTTGCAAATCCAAGTCAATGATGAAGGTGTGATTGAAGAAGCACGCTTTAAGACTTATGGTTGCGGTTCAGCCATTGCATCTAGCTCGTTAGTAACCGAATGGTTAAAAGGAAAAACTCTAGACGAAGCACAGGCAATTAAGAATATCGATATCGCGAAAGAACTTGCGTTACCTCCTGTAAAAGTACACTGTTCTGTACTTGCAGAAGATGCAATTAAAGCTGCGATTGAAGATTACCGTAGCAAAAAAACGTAAGCTTAATTGTAGTGTGACCTGGATAAATTAACGGAGTTTTCATGATCCATTTAACTGAAAATGCTGCAACTCATATCAGCAATTACTTAAAAAATCGCGGTAAGGGTGAAGGCATTCGCGTTGGAGTGAAAACTTCAGGCTGTTCAGGCTTGGCCTATGTGCTTGAGTTTGTTGATGACATCGATGCACATGACCAAGTATTTGAACAGTTTGGTGTTAAAGTGTTCGTAGACCCAAAAAGTTTAGTCTATCTTGATGGTATGGAGATGGACTACGTGAAAAATGGGTTAAATGAAGGCTTCGAATTTAATAATCCAAATAAAAAAGGTGAATGTGGTTGCGGTGAATCCTTCACTGTTTAATCCACCTCTCTTCACTGAGCATTAAAACAGTGTATATTACACTGTTTTAATTGCATTTAATTATCGTGGAAATCATCTCCCATGAATCATTTTGAGTTGTTCGACCTTCCTGTAGCACTCGATATTGATTTAGCAGCTTTAAAATCACAGTTTTTAAAATTGCAGCAACAATATCATCCTGATAAAGCAACCGACAAAGAGCAGGCATTGATTCAATCGAGTGAGATTAATCAGGCCTATAAAGTCCTGTCTGCGGTTGATAGTCGTGCAGCTTATCTGTTGAGCTTAAAAAAACAGGATCATCACCTCGACCAATCCATTCATGATTTTGAGTTTCTACAATCTGCTCTCGAAATCCGTGAACAACTGGATGAAGCCCAGGATTCCACGCAACTTCAAACCCTAAAAGACGAAGTTAAACAGTGGATTGATGGACTCATCAGAGAATTCAAGATTGATTATCAAGATGAAGACTGGTCTGAAGCACGTGATACCGTACGCAAATTGCGTTTCTTCCAACGTGTTATGAATGATATTGAAAAAGCTGAAGATCAACTACTTGATGATGACAGCTTTGACCTCGATGATGACTTCTAAACCAAACCTATCATGATTTGTTTTCAAGGGATTTAACACATGGCACTCTTGCAAATTGCAGAACCAGGTCAATCAAGTGCGCCGCATGAACACCGTATTGCGATTGGTATTGATTTGGGAACTACCCACTCGCTTGTAGCAACAGTGCTTTCAGGTAAAGCCAAAGTCCTTAATGATGAACAAGGTCGTGTATTACTTCCTTCTATTGTTCATTATTCGGAAAACTCGACTGAATATGGCGATGAAGCCAAACCGTTCATTACTAGCGATCCGAAAAACACCATTGTATCTGTAAAACGTTTTATGGGACGTTCACAAGCAGACATAAAATTCCAGCATCCTTATGATCTGGTAGGTGAAGCGAATGAAATGCCTGCTTTTGAAACACGTGCAGGACGAAAAACTCCAGTTGAAATTTCTGCCGAGATTCTTAAGCAGTTAAAAGAACGTGCTGAAAAAAGCCTGCAAAATCCGATCAATGGTGCAGTCATTACCGTTCCTGCCTATTTTGATGAAGCACAGCGCCAAGCAACACGAGATGCAGCCCAGTTAGCCGGTTTAAACGTATTACGTCTACTCAATGAACCTACTGCTGCTGCTGTGGCCTACGGTTTAGATCAAGAAACCAATCTGGAAACCGACCGCAACTATGTCATTTATGACTTGGGGGGCGGCACTTTTGACGTTTCTATTTTGCGTTTTTCACAAGGCGTTTTCGAAGTTTTAGCAACAGGTGGCCATACTGCACTCGGTGGTGATGACTTAGACCGCCTGATTGTAAAATGGGCCAAGAAACAGCTAAATCTGGACATCCTGGATGATCAGCAATATGCCCATGCGATTGTCGCTGCACGTCAAGCTAAAGAAGCTCTCACAGATCATCACTCGGTCTCTCTAGAGATGGTTGGGCAAACTTTACAGCTCGACCGTGCAACCTTTGAAGAGATCATCCAAGTTGCTTTGGACAAAACCATCAGTGTATGTAAACGTGTAATGCGCGATGCCAAGCTTGAACTGGATGAGATTCAAAATGTCGTATTAGTAGGTGGCTCAACACGCTCCTATGCTGTACAGAAAGTTGTTGCTGAAGTTTTCCAGCAAACACCTCTTTGTACAATCAATCCAGATGAAGTCGTTGCGATTGGTGCAGCCATTACCGCCAACCAATTAATTGGTAATAGCCAAGATGGCTCATTACTTTTGGATGTTACTCCACTGTCTCTAGGTTTGGAGACGATGGGCGGATTAGTTGAACGTCTGATTTCACGCAATACCGCGATTCCAGTGGCACGTCGTCAAGAATTCACCACCTATCAGGATGGTCAGACAGCAATGCTGATTCATGTGGTACAAGGTGAACGTGATCTCGTCGAGCACTGCCGCTCACTTGGCCGTTTTGTATTGCGTGGTATTCCACCTATGACCGCGGGCCAAGCCCGTATTGAAGTCACTTTCCAGGTGGATGCAGATGGTTTGCTTACTGTAACTGCCAAAGAAACCACTTCAGGTGTACAAGCCCATATCGACATTAAGCCATCCTATGGTTTATCGGAAACCGATACCGAACGCTTATTACTTGAAGGTTTCAAGTTTGCGGAAGAAGACAAACAGTTACGTCATCTTCAAGAAACCAAAGTGGAAGCTCAACGGGAACTAGAAGCTTTGGAACAAGCCCTGAAAGCCGATGCTCATTTGTTGACTGAGCAACAACTAACAGCGCTACAAGAAGCAAAACTTCAGTTAGAACTACAACTCAATCATGCTGATATCAAATCGATTGAAAATGCAGTACAACAACTGAAAGTTCACAGTGATGCTTTTGCTGCATTACGTATGAATCAACATGTTGATCAGGCCTTAAAAGGCACCAAGCTGGATGACTGGTCAAACTCAAACCAACCATAGGTGAAGATTATGCCACGTATTAAAGTTCTACCGCATGCACAAATTTGCCCCGAAGGTGCTGAGTTTGAAGTTGAAAAAGATGCCAATCTTTGCCAAAGCCTGCTCGATCACAATATCAAGATTGAACATGCCTGTGATATGTCATGTGCATGTACAACCTGCCATGTGATTGTACGTAAAGGTTTTGACAGTCTGGAAGAAATGAACGATGTTGAAGCAGACCTACTTGATCGCGCATGGGGCTTAGAACCAGATTCACGTCTCTCCTGTCAGGTGATTGTTGAAGATGAAGATCTAGAAATTGAGATTCCGAAATACACCATCAATCATGCCTCAGAAAGTCACTAAACTTGTAAGCGTCCGCTGAACCCCATGCCTATTTTTTAATTTGAGTTGGATTTCCAGCGATGTGGCAGTAATTCTTCTATT
>NZ_JAQIHG010000005.1:0-125103 GCF_035916735.1 Acinetobacter minutum | reverse complement strand
CAGAAGTGAAACCTCTTCGCGCTGATGGTAGTGTGGGGTTACCCATGTGAGAGTAAGTCATCGCCAGCTCATTATTCCTAAAAACCCCCGGTCATAATCGATCGGGGGTTTTTCTTTGGGGGGAAATTATTTAGAAAATAATTAAAATCAAGTCTAATTTTGTATATTAAGAAATTATTCAAGCTAACTTTAGTTGTATTGATCCCTTAAGTTTCCCATAAGCTTAGGATTTCTAAAAAAAATAAATCATGATTCATTATTTTGGTTGTATTTTTCTCTAAAATTGGTTAAAAAATATCAGATGATATGAGGCTGTTTATCAGGATAAAACTACTTTATGTATTTAAAGTATAAAAATATACCTTTAAGGTTTTAGACAGTGTGTATCAGTTCGCACATTGTTAGACAAATAATAAACTCTCACAAATAGGAGGTGAGTGCATATGACAGCTCAAACAATAAATGTAAATGCTGTAATTGATAAGGCCAAATTCACGCCATTTCACTTAAGTGTCGTTTTATGGTGCTTAATGATTATTATCTTTGATGGCTATGATCTGATTATTTATGGGGTTGCATTACCTCTGTTAATGGAAGAATGGGCATTAACCTCAGTCCAAGCGGGTATGCTGGCAAGTGCCGCATTAACCGGGATGATGTTTGGTGCTATGCTCTTCGGTATGCTTGCGGATAAAATTGGCCGTAAGAATGTGATCTTGATTTGTGTGGCCCTATTTAGTGGTTTTACATTTTTAGGATCTTTTGCTTCAGGTCCTGTTGAGTTCGGTCTATTGCGTTTTGTAGCTGGTTTAGGGATCGGTGGGGTAATGCCTAACCTTGTTGCTCTAACCTCAGAATACGCACCGAAAAAGATGCGTGCAACGCTCGTTGCTGTGATGTTTAGTGGCTATGCTGTAGGTGGTATTTTATCTGCTGTATTAGGCAAATTATTAATTGCAGATCATGGCTGGCAAATTATGTTTAATCTTGCTGGTATTCCATTGCTTCTTTTGCCAATCATCTGGAAATTTTTGCCTGAATCTTTGACCTATTTGGTGAAAAAAGGTCATACAGAAAAAGCGCATACTATTTTCCAGAAAATTACACCAGAAGTTGTGGCGAAGGATACGCAACTTGTACTGAATGAAGAGCAAACTCCTGAAGGTGCACCGGTAAAAGCATTATTCCAAAATGGTCGTGCAATCAGTACATTCCTGTTCTGGGTTTCCTTCTTCATGTGTTTATTGATCGTTTATGCACTAGGTAGCTGGTTACCAAAATTGATGATCGCGGCAGGTTATTCTTTAGGAACAAGCTTGTCTTTCTTACTGGCACTAAACGTTGGAGCGATGTTAGGCGCTGTGGGTGGTGGTATCTTGGCGGACAAATTCCATCTTAAGCCAGTAATTATCACCATGTTAATCTCAGGTGCACTTGCTTTGGTTGGTCTCGGTTTCAATTCACCACAACCTGTGCTGTATCTGCTGGTTGCAATTGCTGGTGCTGCAAGTATTGGTTCACAAATTCTACTATATAGCTATGTTGCGCAATTCTATCCACTCAGCGTGCGTTCAACCGGTATTGGTTGGGCATCTGCGGTAGGCCGTATTGGTGCGATTGTTGGTCCAGTTTTGACCGGTGCTTTACTTGCGATGAAACTGCCACACCAGATGAATTTCTTGGCAATTGCGATTCCATGTATCTTGGCTGCAGCGGCTGTGATCCTGATCAAACGTAAAGCATTTGAAGATGGTAAAGCACCCGTAGCTCAACCGCATGTTGTGAGTTATTCTGCTGAAAAATAATCCGTAGTTTTGATATCAAACAAAAACCAGTCAGAGATGACTGGTTTTTTTGTTTATACAAAAAATAAAGGCTCCTGTTGAGGAGCCTTTGAGCCATCATGTTTTTAGTTAAACAACTGACTCATTTGGCAATACAAATAAGCAATAATCGCTAAAGCGACAACAGGAGCCAGAATATTTGACCAAGCAGGTACAAGTGGGCTGTTTTCTGTTGAATTAACTTCTTCGTGGTGGGTATCGGCTTGTTGAACCATTTGATGAAACTCCTTCATTGTTTCGTCCAATGATACCGTTTCTTGCGCAATCGGTTTAGAGCCGATCAGTTCGGTTAGTTCATTTGTTGACCAAACCCAGTCATCTGCTTGGCCAGCAAGATGTTCGATTTGTCCAAGCAGCAGCTCCGCTAAACCCGCTGGACCAAAGTGGGCGGTATCATCAAGTTGCTTGATTTCGGCCAATTGCAAGGTCAAGACTTCAGAGATCAGATGCTCAAGCTGGATTTTATCCAGAGATGACTGGTTTTTAGGGGTTGTTGTTAAGCGACGCGCAATTTCCTGAATGTAGAGCTGATCCTGTGAGCGAATCTCCTGATAAAGAGCATTTTCATCATGTCGCCATAGGCTGATCAGTTTGCCTAAAGTCAGGGCATTAATATCGGATACATATTGATGTTGTTGCTCAGGCGTGAAATCACGTAGCAGCTGAGGCTTTTGGATTTTAATCTGCTCCGCAAAATATTGTACTAAATCAAAAGCCATCATTTACTCCGCTGTTATTGTTAATCGAGAATTCTTAAATTTGGTTTTTTCTTTGCAGTATCAGCCTCTTCGGCTGGTTCTGATTGTAGAGGATTTTCTTCTGACTGAATATGAGCATATTCTTCAGGATCAAAAAACAGTCCCTGACTGTTTTCCCGGGCATAAATGCCGAGTACTGCCTGGATCGGAATATAAAGATCACGTGCAACGCCGCCAAAGCGTGCTGAGAAGCTGATGGCATCATTACTTATGTGGAACTGATGTACGGCATGAGGAGCAATGTTGAGGACAATCTGACCATCCTTCACAAACTGTTCAGGTACCATGGTGTTGGGTTGTGTAGCATCAACCAGTAAATAGGGGGTGAGCTGGTTATCACAGATCCACTCATAGATTGCACGTGCCAGGTAAGGACGGGTTGGGCTGAGATTGAATTCTTGTTCTGACATGAGTTACTCGTTTACGAAGCTAATAGATCACTATAGCGGTTTTTTTCTTGCAGGGTCATGGATTTGATAAAAGCTGGACGTTGAAATACCCGTTGGCAATACAGCAGAATTGGGCGACAGTGTTGTGCAGGCAATTCGATGCCCATCTCTTTTAAACGTAGAAAAATGGGTGCCAGCATGCAATCTAAAATTGTAAAGGTTTCTGACATAAAGTATGGATAATGCTGAAATAAAGGGGTCAGTGAGATGAGTGTATCGCGTAATTCTTTTTGTGCTTGGCTTTTAGCAATAGGATCAAGACTGTCACGGTGTTTGAGCATAATATCTGCAAGACGTAGCCAATCTTGCTCTAGGCGCCAGATATACTGACGTTGTTCTGCACGTGGCATTGGCGCATCAGCATAGAGTTTGTTTTGTCGGTAACGGTCGTCGATATACTCGGCAATAATACTGGTGTTGAACAGTTTAAGGTCTTGCTCAATCAACATCGGCAGCTGATTGTAAGGGTTTAAGCTGGCAAGGTCTTCATCTTCATGATCGACCAGAATGAGCTGGAATTTGATTTGTTTTTCAGCGAGCAGGAAACGGATCCAGTGGCAACGAAAATCATCCGCATGACTATACAGGGTAATTCCTTGAACCGGGGTGTTTTCTAAAGGCATAATCCAAAGGAGCCGAAAAATCAATACACTAGGATACTAAAAATCAGCAATAAAATCATCTTAGATTGCTGAGTGGGAGATCTGGCTGTACGAGTAGTGCAATGATGTTCAGCCATAAAAAAGCCTTGGAATAATCCAAGGCTTTTTTGGTTCGATTCGGTAAACGAATTAACGTTTAGAGAATTGAGGACGTTTACGTGCTTTACGTAAACCAAGTTTCTTACGTTCAACTTCACGAGCATCACGAGTAACGAAACCAGCTTGACGAAGCGTTGGTTTTAGCGTTTCGTCAGAAGCGATCAATGCACGAGTGATACCGTGACGGATTGCACCTGCTTGACCACCGATACCGCCACCTTTAACAGTGATGTAAAGGTCATACTTTTCAGCTACGTCTAGAAGTTCTAGAGGCTGGCGTACAACCATACGAGCAGTTTCACGGCCGAAATATTGCTCTAGGGTGCGGTTGTTGATAACAAGTTTACCAGTACCAGCTGATAAGAAAACACGTGCAGTTGCGGTCTTACGGCGACCTGTACCATAATTAGTTGCCATGTGCTTTATCCCTTAGATGTCCAAAACTTGTGGCTGTTGAGCCGCGTGTGGATGTTCGCTACCAGCGTACACTTTCATCTTCTTGATCATTGCATAACCAAGAGGACCTTTTGGCAACATGCCTTTCACAGCGCGTTGGAAGATTTCTTCAGGCTTGTGAGCAACTAATTTTTCGAAATTAGTTTCTTTTAAACCGCCTGGGAATTCAGTGTGGCGATAGTATTTTTTATCAAGTGCTTTGTTACCAGTCACTTGAACTTGCTCAGCATTGATTACAACGATGTAGTCACCGGTGTCAACGTGAGGAGTATAAGAAGTTTTGTGCTTACCGCGTAAACGACGAGCGATTTCAGTCGCTAAACGACCAAGAGTTTTGCCAGAAGCATCAACAACATACCAGTCGTGTTGTACTTCAGCTGGCTTCGCGCTGAGAGTTTTCATTCAACCACTACCTATTATAGTTGGTTTGGACAAGGAAACAGTCCAAACAAAAAGGAGAGCGAATTCTACCCGATAATCGGTAGAATCACAACGAAAATATCACATTTTCAAGTTGACTATTATAAAAGCCTAACGCCACAAAAGGAAGCCATTCGCCACCGCATTCTTTTCTATTCAGCCGTATAATAAAACAGTCTAGAGAATTCACGGAATCAAGTCGTGCTGCCACTTTATGTTACTAGCGGGGAACCGGCCGGGATCGGTCCAGATATTTGTTTGAGCCTGGCACAACGTGTCGATGAACGCCCGATCGTTGTATTGGCAGACCGGGACTTGTTGCACGCACGTGCGGCACAACTGGGTTTAAATGTTGAACTGATCGATTACGTTGGCCAGTCTGAATCCGCAGCAAAGGGTACTTTATATGTAGAGCATGTGGCTTTGGCACAACCGGTTCAAGCTGGGGTATTAAATGCTGAAAATGCCGCTTATGTATTAGAACAGCTGCGTCGTTCTGCAGACTACGCCATGTCCGGAAAAAGTGTCGGGGTGGCAACGGCGCCGGTACAGAAATCGGTGATCAATGAGGCAGGGATCGCCTTTAGTGGTCATACTGAGTATTACCAGGAATTTGCTGGTGTTGCACGCGTGGTGATGATGCTGGCCACTAAAACGTTAAGGGTTGCATTGGCCACCACGCATTTACCATTGCGTGAGGTGCCGGATGCGATTACGTCTGAGCGTCTGCATCAGGTGATTGATATCTTGCTGCATGATTTAACAACCAAATTTAAAATTGCGCAGCCTCGAATTCTGGTGTGTGGCCTGAATCCACATGCGGGAGAAGGCGGTTATTTGGGACGTGAGGAAATTGAGGTGATCAATCCGGTGCTGGAGACTTACCGCAGTCAAGGCGTGCAGATGAGTCTGAGTTTGCCTGCTGACACCCTGTTTACCCCAGAAAATCTAAAACATGCAGATGCTGTTTTGGCCATGTACCATGATCAGGGCTTACCTGTGCTAAAATCGCAAGGCTTTGGTGAAGCAATTAATATTACCCTCGGCTTGCCGTTTATCCGGACTTCGGTCGATCATGGCACAGCACTCTCACTTGCAGGGAGTGGACAGGCTAAAAGTTCTAGTCTGAATGTGGCTGTTGATTTGGCTTTGGATCTTACCCGTCATTAATTTCATGTTGGAAATGTTGTATGTATCAGATTAATGCCCTAAACCCTAAAGATGAAGGGCATCAGGCTCGTAAACGTTTTGGCCAGAATTTCTTGCATGACCAGCGGGTGATTGCCAAGATCGTGCGCTCGGTGAACCCTCGTCCAGGGGATAATGTGGTGGAAATCGGACCCGGTCTGGCTGCATTGACGTCACCACTGATTGGTGAATGTGATGCCCTGACTGTGATCGAACTGGATCGTGATCTTGCGGCGGGTTTGCCGGGACGTGTGCCTTATCCTGAGCGTTTGACCATCGTGGAAGCCGATGCATTGAAATATGATTTTTCCGAGTTGTATCAGGAATGCCGTCCACTGCGTATCGTAGGAAACCTGCCATATAACATTTCGACTCCGCTATTGTTTCATCTCTTGGACTTTGGTGACAAAGTCCAAGATATGCACTTCATGCTGCAAAAAGAAGTGGTGGATCGCATTACCGCAGAACCAAATAGCAAAGAATATGGTCGCTTATCGGTGATGATTCAGTATTTCTGCCAGCCAACGTTTTTATTTGAAGTGCCTCCGGGTTCGTTTAATCCTCCACCGAAAGTGACTAGTGCCGTGTTCCGTTTGGTACCGCATGCAGTGAAACCTGTGGTGGCCAAAAATGAAAAAGCCTTGGCCCGTTTGGTCGCGCATGTGTTTACCCAGCGTCGTAAAACGCTGCGTAATAGCCTGAAAGGTATGCTGGTGGAAGATGGTTTTGAAAAAGCAGGGGTAGACCCAATGGCGCGTCCGGAAACCTTGAGCTTGAGCCAGTTCGTGGCACTTTCAGATCAAATGGTGGCTTAACATGGCAGCACGCTACAATTATGTGATTGGGGATTTGCAAGGCTGTTTCGAAGCGCTCAAAGCCTTGCTGAAAGAAATCCGCTTTGATCCCGCTCAGGATTTTCTCTGGTTTGCCGGTGATCTGGTGGCACGCGGTGAGAATTCTTTGGGGGCTTTGCGCTTTGTGAAAAAACTGTCTGAGCAGGGTGCAGCGGCCACCGTACTCGGCAATCATGATTTAACCTTGATCGCTTGCGCGCGCGGACTGAAAAACATCAAGGACAAAGACAATACCCGTGATGTGATTGATGCGATAGACAGTGATGAGTTGATCGACTGGTTGCGTCGCCAGCCGTTGTGCCTGTTTCCGAAAGATAATGTAATTTTGACCCATGCCGGTGTACCCAATATCTGGACCGCGGATCAAGCTGCTGAGCTAGCTCGCGAAGTACAGCAACATATCGGACATGAGGATTTATCGGTTTTAGACCGTTTCTTGGTAGAAATGTACGGGTCACAACCGAACGTCTGGACGCATGATCTGGAAGGCAACGAACGTTTACGTGTCATTACCAATTATTTGACCCGTATGCGTTTAACCGATGCAGAAGGCCGTCTGGAATTCAGTTTTAAAGAATCTCTAGATGACCCAATGCCAGCAGGTTTCCAGCCTTGGTTTGAATTCGACAATCGTGCAGCCAAAACCCATCAACTGGTGTTTGGTCATTGGGCTGCGCTTGAAGGCAAAACCATTAATGAACAGATCCAAAATGTTGATGGTGGCTGTGTCTGGGGTAAAGACTTGATTGCCTATCGTTTGGAAGATCAGCAGCTGTTTAAGGTAAATAACCCGCTGGCTTGATGCGAAATCGATGAATAAGAAAAACCCGTTGCTGAGCAACGGTTTTTTTTATCCCAGCGAGAGCATAAAGGTGGGCAGCCAGATGGCAGTAAAGACGCCATTCAGTGCCATACCAAAAGCGGCATAACGACCGGCAACAGCTCCACGTTGCCAAGCTTGTGCCGTGCCAATCGCATGGGCAGCCAAGCCCAAGGCCAGACCCGAGGCACGTTCATCATTGATATGACGTAAAATCCACGGTGAAAATGCGGCCCCAATCACGCCGGATAAAATCACGATCAAGGTCACCATGGCCAATGGGGCATGTAGCAAGGTTGCAATATTGATGGCAATCGGTGTCGTGACGGCACGGGTGGCAAATGCCAAAATCGTTGGTTCGGACATATGTAGCAGATAGGCGAGTCCCATCGGCAGGGCAACTGCACTGATACTGGCAAAGACCAGAATTCCTGCTAGTGCTTTCAATGGCAAATCATCATAGCGCATGGCGGCCAGCGGAATAGCCAAAGCCACCGTGACATAGCCCAGCAGATGGTTAAACAGCGGATTGACCTGTTGCATATATTGTTGATACGGAATGTCCAGTATGGAAAGAGCCAGAATGACCAGGCACATGCCGATCACGATTAAGGGAATTTGCGGAAACTTACGGTTTACCGGTTTGGCTAGCAGATAACATACGAGGGTGATCAGAAAGCCGGAAAAAATTGTCAACATGAGGGATATTTCCTATAACCACTGTTTCGCCATGCGCGCATACAGCCACAACGGAATTAAGGTGCTGACAAACATGACCAGCAGGAACAAGGGAATTTCTTTGCCCATCTGCACCAGCATCAACAATGAGCCAGCACAGATCGGTAAAAAGGCAAAGCCACTTTCTTTCATGAGGCGGTTGTTGGTATCGACCAGACGCAGCGGGAGTTTTTTGAATTTACGCCATGTGCCGAGCACGATCAGTAAGCTGATCAGCCCGACCAAATTGCCCAGTTCAGGATGATGAAACAACCCCATCAATGCCACTGCTGCTTCGCGAAAAATCACGATCAATGCCAGTGTGCCAATCCAGGCTGGCCAATCCAATTTTTTTATTGCATCCATGTCTGTTGCTACTTTTAAACCTGACGTTTCACGTTTTAACCGATCTGATCCTGGATTTCAAATTCTTCTAGTGGTCTTTTGAATTGCTGTGCTGCCGTGCCAAGAATTTCATCAATCGGTAAATTGGCCTGCCGGATCAGCTGCTGCAATTTATCGGGCGCCATGCTGACTTGCAGATGCAGATTGCCAACCTCATCATACTGTTCGGATTGAATGACGTTTAGCGTATAGAGTTGGGTACGTAACTTGTTATAAGCGGGTTGCAGCACCAGATCAAAGGTCTGCAACTGGCCAAGCAGACATTCCTGCACGGCCTGACGCAGTAAATCCAGACCTTGACCGCTATGGGCAGAAACATAGACACGATCAGGAAGGTGCGGACCACGATAGACGATTTTTGCTTCTTCGCCACTCTGGTCAATCTTGTTATAGACGCGTAGTACCGGAACATTCGCACCAATTTCTTTTAGCACTTTTTCGACGGCTTCAATCTGCTCCAGCATGTCTGGACTGCTGCTATCAATCACGTGCAGGAGCAGTGTCGCCTCAAGCACTTCTTCCAGGGTGGCTTTGAAAGATTCGACCAGACCGTGCTGCAGGTTGCGGACAAAGCCTACGGTATCGGCCAGTACGACGGTACCAATCCCATCCCACTGCAAACGGCGTAGCGTTGGATCAAGCGTGGCAAAGAGCTGGTTAGCGGCATAGACATTGCTGTTGGCCAAGGTGTTAAACAGGGTCGACTTGCCTGCATTGGTATAACCAACCAGTGAGACGGTTGGCACAGCGGCTTTTTGTCGTGCTGCACGGCCCTGAATACGGGTTTTCCGGACTTTTTCCAGACGTTCTTTCAGTTGTCCGACACGAATCCTTAACAGACGTCGGTCTGTTTCCAGTTGTTTTTCACCGGGACCGCGTAAGCCGATCCCGCCTTTTTGTCGCTCTAGATTGCTCCAGCCCCGGACCAAACGCGTCGACAGATATTCCAGTTGTGCCAGTTCGACCTGCAGTTTACCTTCATGGGTGCGGGCGCGCTGGGCAAAAATATCCAGAATTAACCCCGTACGGTCAATGACGCGGCATTGCAATACCCGTTCCAGATTACGCTCTTGTGCAGGGGACAAGGTGTGGTCAAAAATGACCAGACTGGCTTCCTGCTGTTTCACCAAATCGGCAATTTCATCGGTCTTGCCCGAGCCAACAAACAGTTTTGGGTCTGGCTTGATGCGTTGCACTTGCAGATGCTCGATGATCTCTGCACCTGCAGACTGTGCCAGTAGATTGAATTCTTCTGCATCAATATCTTCCAGCATTTGTACTGATACGCTGACCAGGATAGCGCGTTCTACACCTTGAGGTTGCTCAATTGGTTCCACGGATGTTTAGACTCTGTACGAGGTGAAAAATCTTATTCTAGAGGAAAAGCAGCCTGTTCAGGAGCTTTTCCCTGTTTGTTTATAGGAAGTAAACAAATATACGTGAGGTGAGGAGCAGTGCACCGAGGTAAAGGATGCTACCGCCAATCAAAACTTTACAAAGACGAGTAGGTTTCATGTACAGACTCCTCTTGTTTCAGTCAACCAATACAGGATTGACAGTTTTTATTCTTATTGATGATGTTAGACGAGGTGGAGATTAAAGAAAAATGGAGAATTTTAATGCAGATATTCGGTTTTTATGATCAATGCATCTTGCAGGTAAAACGTATAAGATATGTAGCCATGATCCTTCGCCCGCTTTGTGCCTGACAGTGTTATGAATCCAACCCCAACGGTTTTCTCGTCTAAATTGCATGGAATCACGCGATTTTTTTTCTACAGTAAAAAGCTGTTCATGACCGTGTCGGTAATTCTGGAAGGATTTTATCTGGTATTTCGCCATCGCATGTATAAAGAGCCGAACAATCCGCATAACACACGTTATGTGCAGCATTTTTGCCGCCGTCTCTGTGAAGTCTTTAATATTCAGGTCGAAATGCATGGGCAGATTTCTCACCGTCCGTCTTTATGGGTGAGTAATCATGTGTCCTGGCTGGATATTGCCGTATTGGGGTCTGGTGCACGTGTGTTCTTTTTGGCAAAAGCTGAAATTGCCGATTGGCCCTTACTCGGTAAACTGGCCAAAGGTGGCGGTACCCTGTTTATTAAACGCGGTTCGGGAGATTCTGGCCGGATTCGTGAGCAGATTACAGATTTCCTGAAAAAAGATGTGCCGGTTCTATTTTTCCCTGAAGCGACCACGTCAAATGGTCGAGCGATCAAAAAAATCCATGGACGCCTGCTCGCCGCTGCGATAGAGGCCCAACGTCCAGTACAGGTCACGCTGATCTGTTATGTGAACCAGCAGGGTGAACTGGATATGATCGCACCATTTATTGATGAGATGACCTTTATTGATCATATTAAGCAGGTGCTGGAAATGCCGCAGGTCACGGCACATCTGATGGTGATGCCAGAAATCGAGGTTGCAGGCCATACGCTTGAAACCCTTACCGAAGAAGTGCATCAGCGCATGGTACAGGGGTTGAATGAATTACATCGCAAGGTGTTAAAACCCGTTCCGGCGGCAGAGCCGGAGTCGGAAGCCAGTTTTACATAAATCCTTCGAAAGGCAGCCAGGAAATCACTTTCATACTGGCTTTTTGCCACCATTTCATATGCGGTTCTTTTTTATAAATCTTGCTATGTTGTGCGTTTTCTTGCCGCCAGACGATTTTCTGCTCAGCATTTAACAGCAGTTGATAGGCATATTTACTGAGATTCTGATCCATGGTCTGATGCACCTGACTGGCCAGTGCCGGGCTATTGAGGAGCACGCCAATTTCGGTATTGAGATAGGACGAGCGTGGGTCAAAGTTAAAAGAGCCAATAAACACCTGCTTTTCATCCAGTGCCATAAGTTTGGCATGTAGACTGGAATGACTTAAACCTTTCAGGCTGACCTTGGCTTTCTTGGCAATCTCTTCGGTGTTTGCATTCAGGTCTTCAGCTGCCAGCACCGGCAAGAATTCATAGAGTTGCACACCGTTGGCCAGGAGCGGTTTACGGTATTTGGCATAGTAGGCATGTACAACGGCAACGTCATTGGCCGCAAAAGAATTGGTCAACACCCGTACCTGGACCCCTTTTTGGGCGATCTGATTCAGCATTTCTGTACCTTTTTTCTCAGGGACAAAATAGGCTGAAATAATATCCACGCTGTGATCTGGGGTGTCTAAGTGATTGATCAGCTGGAAATTCAGGTAGTCTTCTTTGCGTGCACGCGATTTGATTTTTTCAGGCGAGTCTTTTACTACTTCGGCTTTAACCCAGTCGAACTGAAGACGCTGGTTCAACCATTGTTCAAAGGCATTCGAGCGTTTGGCTAAATCCAGATAATTCTGTACGGTAATGTCCTGAGCGTGAGCATCCAGTTGTTGTCTGAGGCTGCTATAGCTTAGACGGTGCTGTTCGGGATGCACAATATGTTGCACTGAATAGGCATAGTCGTGATTCCAGTATTCATCGAACGAGTGAATAATTTCATCCACTGCCTGCCCAACCAGCATGACATCAACATCCGAGAACTGATAATTATCACTGGCATTGTAGTACTGGTTGCTCATGTTACGCCCGCCAATCAGGGCGATCTGGTTATCGGCAATAAAGCTTTTATTGTGCATGCGGCGGTTGATGCGTTTCAGATCGAGCAGCATGTCCATTGCACGGTATTTGCGGAAGCGGTAAGGGTTGAACAGTTTGACTTCAATATTCGGATGTTGGGACAATGCCAGATAGATGCCTTCCATTTTTTTACTGTTATTGTCATCCATCAGGATTCGGACTTTTACTCCGCGGTCGGCTGCCTTCAAAATTGAATGTAAAGCCAGGGCACCAATTTTATCGTTATCCCAGATGTAATATTGCAGATCCAAAGTCTTTTCAGCACGGTCAATCAGGCGTAGGCGCGCTGCGAGTGCTTCGAGTGGATCATACAGGACATGATAACCGGTCAATCCTGGATTCTGGCTGCGAAGCGGATGAACCAGTTTGGATAGAGAGGCTTGTGAGGTATCGACTTGATAGGCATAGTGAGGTGTTTCAGGTCCGGGTGTCGGTAAGGTGCTACAGGCCGGAATGCCCAAGACCAAGCTGCAGCTGAGCACCAGTGCCGTTTGACGGGAACGGAACCGGGAAAATGATGAGCGGTTGGCAGCAGTGAAGTGCTCAGCGGAATGCGACATAATGCGGATCAGGTCAAAAATAGAGCTAGAGTATAATCAGGTGTTGTGCAAAGATAAATATTGATGACAGCACCGACGTCTGCATCAGCTTTAGAGAATAAATATGTGGGCAGCCAATTCAGTGATTTTGTACTTTTACTTTAGTTTTATTTTGTTGGCGCTATGGGCCGTGAGTCAGGCCTGGATCAGTCAGTCTCGTACCGAGACCATTCATCCATTTAAAGCCTTTGTCCATCTTCTGGCATTTTATCTGTCTTATTTATTGTTTCCTTTGTTCTTTTTTAGTTTATATGCCGGCTGGAGCGGTTACTATTCTGGCCATCAGACCGTATTTGTATTTCTGCTCACCAGCGTATTGATCTATGCACGGTTTATTGAACCGCATAGCGTGCGGATTCAGAAACACCGTTATCAGCTCAATCCGCAGCAGCCTTTTCAGAAACCGGTGAAAGTTGCCTTGATCGCCGATTTGCATATCGGGTTGTTCTCCGGCCATGAGCGGCAATTGAAAATTATTGTAGAAAAGATTAACCAGCAAAACCCTGACTTAGTGGTGGTTGCAGGTGACTGGACCTATGAACCGGAAAACAAGCTGGCGGATGAGCTGCGGATTCTGCGGCAGATTGAGGCTCCCGTGTATTCAGTGCTCGGCAATCATGATGAAGAATATCCAGGCCCACCGATTCGTGAGCTACTGTGTCATGCACTTGACGTCAATGAGGTCATCGATATTGAAGGAAAAGTCATCGATTTTGCTGAGTTTCGTCTGATTGGTATTGGCGATTTATGGGCGGGAAAAACCGATATGCGCCATATGCCTGGCTTGCCACAAGATAAGCCCTGGCTGATTCTGTCGCATAACCCGGATACCGTGGATATGGTGCCGCAGCTCCCGACACGTCCATTGATGCTGTCAGGGCATACCCATGGCGGACAAGTCGAACTGCCGTTTGTCACCAATTACATTATGAAAAAAGTTTCCATTTTAGGTCATAAACATGGCTTCTATCAGCATGAGCATGCCGATGTGTTTGTTACGGTCGGTACCGGAATGGTCGGAGTGCCATTTCGTTTTCGGGTACCGCCGACTATTGACATTATTGAGCTGGTATAAACATTGTAAAAACAAAAGGGCAGTCATGAAGACTGCCTTTTTGTTGTGTCAGATCAGCTTAAATCTGATTATTGACATCTTCATTTTTGGTTTCACGGATCATTAAAAAGGCGATCAGGGAAAGCAGTGAAGCAGCACTTAGATAATACCCCACGGCATATAAGCCATAGGTTTCTGCCAGTTTGGTTGCAATCAGGGGCGCGAATGAGGCACCAAAAATCCCGGCCAGGTTAAAGGTCAGTGCCGAACCGGTGTAACGAACCGAGGTCGGAAAAATCTCAGATAACACAGTGCCAATCGGGCCATAGGTCAGCCCCATAATCGCCAAACCAATACACAGGAACAAAAAGACGATCAGGGTATTGCCGGATTCCAGCATGTTGGCAAAGAACAGCCCAAAAATAGCCGAAATCAGGCAGACTAAAATTGAGGTGGTTTTGCGGCCGAGCTTTTCTGCGAAGACAGCAGACAGCGGAATAAAAGCTGCAAAGCACAGGGTGGCGATCAATTGTAAACGCAAGAATTCACTGCGTGCATAGCCCAGTTTGGTGGTTCCCCAATTCAGCGCAAATACCGTGGTCAGATAGAACACCACAAAGGTACAAATCGCAGCAATCGTACCGAGGATCAGCATGCGTAAATGTTTGCTGAAGACTTCCTTGAATGGTACATTCACTTCTTTCTGTTTAGCCAGCACTTTCTGGAAGGCGGGTGTTTCATGCAGTTTCAAACGGATATAAAGTCCGACCATGACTAAAATGGCACTGGCCAAGAACGGAATACGCCAGCCCCATTGCATAAAGGCTTGTTCCGACATGAGTGCACCCAGCGTGAGGAAAGAACCTGTTGCCAGAATAAAACCAATCGGTGCACCTAACTGCGGAAACATCCCGTACCAGGCACGTTTGCCTTCTGGTGCATTTTCAGTGGCCAATAACACTGCGCCACTCCATTCGCCACCCAAGCCAAGTCCTTGCCCCAAACGGCATAAGGCTAATAAGAGCGGGGCAACCAAGCCAATCTGTGCATAGGTCGGTAACAAACCGATACACACGGTTGAAATCCCCATGGTCAATAACGCAGCGACCAGTGTGGCTTTACGGCCGATACGATCCCCCAGATGGCCGAACAGGGCTGCACCAACCGGGCGCGCAATAAACGCAATTGCAAAAGTGGCGAGGGATTGTAAAACTGCTGCACTGTCATTACTGGCTGGGAAAAACAGATGCGGAAAAATGATTACCGCAGCAGTCGCATAGATATAGAAATCAAAAAACTCGATAGTGGTACCCACCAGGCTGGCAAATAACACTCGTGCCTTGGAGTTGGTCGCAACACCCGCAGGCATCGCGTCAGGAGAAGAGGCTGTCATGGGAGAACCTTAAATTGTATAAGAACAAAAGCCACCTGAACTATAAATTCGGGTGGCTAAAGCGAAGAGTGAGGCTGTTTTTAAATGACGTAACAATAGATCGCGAGGAAATGTGCTGCTGCGCCGATGAGGACAAAAACATGCCAGATGGCGTGAGTATATCTGATCCGTTTCAAAGCATAAAACACTGCACCGATGGTATAGGCTAGTCCCCCTATGATCAGCAGGGTTAAAGTTTCTTTGGAAAGGTAACGCTGCATGTCATCAATCACCAGCACAGCCAGCCAGCCCATCACAATATAGGCAATTAATGAAACTTTATGAAAACGGTGGATCAGTACCAGCTTAAACAGGGTGCCGATCAGGGCAATCACCCAGAGGGCAATGAGCAGATACTGCGCTTTGGCTGTAGGCAAAGCAATACTGAGAAAAGGGGTATAGGTTCCTGCAATCAGGTAATAAATCGCCGTGTGATCAAGTTTTTTCAGCCAGAAACGACGGTCTTCGGTTTGTGCCAAATGATAAAGCGTTGAACTGCTCAACAACAGAATCAGGCTCAGGGCATAGACCCACAAACCAATCCACAGTCCGGTCGAAAGATAAGACCCTTTGACCAGCAAAAAAATACCGGCAATGATGGCCAGCACTGCTCCGATCGCATGGGTAATGACGTTGAGTCGTTCTTCTAATGCGTCATAATTCTGTTGTAGAGGTGATTTCATAGACATTAAAATATAAAAATACACTTGTATAGTAATGTAATTTTGCTTTTAGGGTAAGAAGCTTTAAAATTTAGTCGCAAATTTATTCAGGTTCTGATTATGTCTCAAGGCGCTTCTCCCTCACCGCAAGAACAACAATTTCTGCAAGCCCTACAGCAAGCAATTGAAACACAAAACTTTGATCGGCTGGTGTTAAGCCAGTACAAAGCAGAGCTGGAGCAGCTAGAAAAGATGACCTGGCGCCTGATTGAACTGCAGGGTCAAACGGTTTTGTCTTGTGTGTATCGCTACAAAACGCAAGATGTCACCAAAAATTATCCGCTTGAAGAAGCCCTTAGCCAGATTGAGCAGCTATTACAGTGTTGTAAGCAAGCCAATTTATTCAGCCTGGATCAGGAATGGCAACTGAAAAAGAACAAGAAAAAAGCCATGCTGACTCAATCCAAAATCAAAACCGTGAAAGCCGCTTCGAATACGCCCGTGCAGGGACATGATCGCATCAAACAGCGCTATGTCGAGCAGGACCGTCTGTTCTTGCAACGTTTGGGCATTACTGATGAGAAAGCCGAAATCATTCCGAGTATGGCACGTAAATGGAAGCAGATTAACAAGTTTGTAGAAATCTTTTCCAATGCCTGGGAGCAATTACAGTTAGAACAGCAAGACATTCATGTAGTGGATTTTGGTTCCGGTAAAGGTTATCTGACTTTCGCACTGTATGACTATCTGCAGCATCAACATAAAACCCCCTACGTGACCGGCGTTGAGCTACGTTCGAATCTGGTGGAATTTTGCCAAAAAGTGGCCGAGGCTGAAGATTTTAGCCATCTCGATTTTTTCCAGGGGGATGTACGGACTTACCATCCGGAGAAGCTGGATGTGATGATTGCGCTGCATGCCTGTGACATAGCGACTGACTTTGCCATTCATACCGGTATCCGCTTGAATGCCTCGATAATCATGTGTGCGCCGTGTTGCCATAAAGAGTTGCGTCCACAACTAAAAAGCCCAACGGTGTTACAACCTATGCTGCAATTTGGGATTCATGCTGGACAGCAGGCCGAGATGCTGACCGATACCATTCGTGCACTGTTACTCAAAGCCTATGGTTATGAAACTAAAGTCTTTGAATTTGTATCTCTGGAGCATACCAGCAAGAATAAAATGATTCTGGCAATTAAGCGCAGAGATTATCAGGCACCTGATGCCAAAATTCTGGCACAAATTCAGGCTTTAAAAGAGATGTACGGTATTCAACAGCATTCACTGGAATTACTACTGGCAGATCAGTTGGAGATTCAGGATGTCGGCTGTAAATGCTGATCTCAACAGACCAATGGCAGCCTGCGGGCTGCTTTTTTTTTGTATGATATTGAAGATAAATATATTTAAAAAATAAACGCAATCATGCAATTAAAAACAGCAGAACAATCACAGCGCTCTCGTTATTCGATTTGGTGGTATGCCTGTGTGGTCGGACTTGGACTGTATATTGGTTGGCTGGATTTTATCCCCTCTGCAGCTTGGCTAGACTTTAGCTTTTATACGGCCATGATCCTCAATGGTCTGATCGTGGTGGTCAGTGTGATTTATCTGAAGCGGCGACAGATCACTTACCGTAAAGAAATACCGTCCTGGGTGTTACGCCAGGGCTTTTATCTGTTTTTGAGCTTTTTGCTTTATCTGGTTCTTTGGGCGGGTTTGGCACATGGTTTTGGGGCGATCTTGCATCAGGCGGTTGGCCAACCTGCACATATCGAGATGGTGGTTGAACGTCAGCACACCAGCCAAAAAAATTGTCGTTATCAGCTGCGTGCTATAGCATTACAGCCTGACCATCCCACCTATGTTTGTATCTCAAGTGCGCAATATTCGGCTTTCCCTGCACATGCAACGCCAGTGAGGTTCTCCAGCAGAAAATCCGTTTTCGGTTTTACCGTGTCAGAATGGAATATTCTTTCCGCATCGGGAAAGTGAAAAATGAGCTGCATAAAATACAAAGGCAGTGCTAAATGCAACTGCCTGTGATGATGAAATCTGAGATTTCAGGACGATTTTAGCTGGGTTTAGTGGCCTGAATGGGAGTTATTTGCTGTTGGTGCTGCTTCTGCTTCAAGTTTGGCATGTTCTTCGGCACTCATATTGCCATGTGAAGCAGGCATCGCGATTTCAGCTTCAGCCGCTTTTTTCTTTTGCTGGCTTGGCATGTAGTCGGGTTCATTGCTGACAGCGAGATAGAAAAAGCCAAGGAATACAAAACCTAACAAAATCACGATGCCTGTCGAGATCCAAGGGAAGTTTTTAGCAGTTGAAGTAGGAGCGTTTGACATACCAGTACACCTGAAAAGAAATGGCAAAATCTGAAGGTATTCAAATTGAGCAAAATAAGAACACTGCAATTTATAGCATAATTTTAGTGTAATCGGGCATGCAGCTGGAAAAATAGAATTCGACTCACCTATGTGCAGATGGAAATCTCAGGATCTGATCAAGGGGGGATGAGTCATTGCAGGCGTGTTTGGTGTTGAAAAAATAGGCTGTAGTAGATCAGACAACCGATAAAAAAAGCCCAAGATCTTCACTTGGGCTTTTGCGGTTTGCTCAGGCTGATTTAGTGGTAACCGTGCAATTGGCGATACAGTCCTGGCGTCACCCCTGTCCATTTTTTAAAGGCGCGATGGAAGGTACTGGTTTCACTGAAACCGACCTGTTGTGCCACGTCTTCTAAAGTGAGCTCGGGATTTAGCAATAAATGAATTGCAGCATCGCGACGTAAGGCATCTTTGACGCCTTGATAGCTTTTGCCTTCAGCGGCTAGACGACGACGTAGGGTCTGCGGTGATAAGTACAACATTGAGGCAACGTCGTTCAAAGTCGGCATTTCTTCGCCAATCTGGCTTTTCAGGACATCGCGGATCCGTGAGGTCAGGGAATTTGTATTTTTAAATTTCACCAAAAGATCGGCAGGGGCAGTTTTTAAAAACTCTTCCAGTGTTTCTTCGTTTTGGCGGATCGGTAAATCCAGATAATCCGCGGCAAAGGTCACTTCGGTGCGCGGGGCATCAAACTGCATGACCGGTGCAAAAAATAGCGCATCATATTCATCTGCATGTGCCGGACGTGGATAGCCGAAATGTACACGTTCCAGAGGTAAACGACGGTCAATCAGCCAGGAGGCCAAGCCATGCCAGATCATCAGAATACTTTCAGTAATAAAGTGGTCAGGATCGCGATCAACGGGCACCTGCGGTACAAAACGTGCTTCGTGTTTGTCACGTTCTAAATTGACATTCCAGTCATCGCCAAACAGTTTATAAAACTGAGAAGACAGATCCAGTGCATCACCGAGGGTTTTGGCATGAATGATCAGCTGGCACATGATGGCAAACGTGCCCAGACGGCGAGCTTGATCGGCAAAACCGACATGTTCATCCTGTGTGACCATCCAGAGCATTTTCACAAAACGGGTATATTGTTCTGGCGAGATACGGGCTTTCGGTTGGCGCAGCAGCTCCGCCTCAATCCCGACATGCGAGAGCAGGGTTTCGACATCCATACCGAGACGTTTGACGCCAGTTAAAGCCGCGTTGACAAAATGGATACTGATCGTATCACGGCTCATATTTAATCCTTCAGTCTCTTTGATGTTCACTGCTGTTTGACCTAAATGACGCTTAAAAATGGTGAATAACAGGCTGGCATTTTTTGCCAGGATGTCGATGATGCTTTTACAACAATTTGCCAAAATGTTCAAGGCAAATGGCAGAAGCGGGCATTGTCGAGGCACAGTGATCTTTATAAGATGTCTAAAAAAAACAGGATTTAAAAAAAGGAAAAAGACAATGACAGGCGCATTAAATGGACTCAAAGTACTGGATTTTTCAACCTTATTACCAGGGCCTTTTGCCAGCATGTATCTGGCTGATCTCGGTGCCGAAGTCATTCATATTGAATCACCGACCCGGCCGGATTTAATTCGCTTGTTTCCACCTTATGCAAATGGCCAAGCAACATCGCATAGTTATCTGAACCGTAATAAACAGTCGATTGCTTTAGATCTTAAGCAACCTGAAAATATCGAACGCATTAAACAGAAAATCGCGGAGTTTGATATTGTCATTGAACAGTTTCGTCCGGGTGTGATGCAGCGTCTGGGGCTGGACTATGCCACCTTGGCGAAATTGAATCCACGCCTGATTTACTGTTCGATTACCGGTTATGGACAAACCGGAGAGTATAAAGACCGTGCCGGGCATGACATTAATTATGTCGCCATTTCCGGCATTGCCGGGCATTGCGGTCGTGCAGAGAGTGGCCCCCCTCCGATGGGAATCCAGATGGCAGATGTGGCAGGTGGCTCCTTGCATGCCTTGGTCGGTATTCTTGCCGCCGTGGTCGAACGGCAGCACAGTGGTCTAGGGCAATATCTCGATATTTCCATGACCGACTGTGTAGCCAGTCTCAACAGTATGGCTGCAGCTGCAAGCTTGGCCGGACAGGTTTCACAACAGCCTGAACAGGAATTGCTGAATGGTGGTTCGTTTTATGACTATTATCAAACCCAGGATGGCCGCTATTTGGCAGTAGCCAGTTTGGAGCCACAATTTCTTTCGGGCCTAGCGGCTGTGCTGGATTTGCCGATTTTACTGGAAAAAGCAGCCTCAACCGAAACCCATGATCGGCAACTGGTGAAACAGGCTTTAACTGAAAAGATCCGACAAAAGACCTGGGCAGAATGGCGGCATATTTTTCAGGCCTTGGATGTCTGTGTGGAACCGGTTTTGAGTTTGGAAGAAGCTTTAGATTCTCCATTGGCGGAGCAACGCGGCTGGGTAGTGCAAGTACCCTTGCATCCGGGCAGCAAAGAAACGGAAGAACAACTGGCTTGTCCCATTAAATTTTCCCGCTCTCAGTCACGTTATCAGTTTATTGGCCAAAAACTGGGTGAAGGGCAGTGGGAATAGCAAGATAGGCTCTACCTGTTGCCTGATTTCAGGGTGAACTGATCAGGAGTTTTTTCATGGAAATGAAGTCTGGCTATGCTTATCAGTAAAACCGCTATTAAATATGTAAAAAACGCATTTTATTGATGAATAAAAGCTCGTTATGCTAGCGATCATTATTATGAATCTAGCTGTACGCCATGTATTTATATACAGATTTCGATCAACAACTGGTCAATGAACGAGTTGCCCAGTTCCGTGATCAAACAGAACGTTATTTAGCGGGTAAATTAACAGAAGACGAATACCGTCCGCTGCGTTTGCAAAATGGTCTTTATGTGCAACGTTATGCACCGATGTTGCGTATTGCAGTGCCGTATGGCCTGATGAATGCCAAACAGTTGCGTAAAGTGGCACAACTGGCGAAAGACTATGACCGTGGTTATGCCCATATCTCAACCCGTCAAAACATCCAGTTTAACTGGCCGGCGCTTGAAAATGTGCCTGATATGCTGCAAGAACTGGCTACGGTTCAGATGCATGCCATCCAGACTTCGGGTAACTGTATCCGTAATACCACAACGGATCAGTATGCAGGGGTAGTTGCCGGTGAGATTGCGGATCCACGTCCAACCTGTGAATTGATCCGTCAGTGGAGTACCTTCCACCCGGAATTTGCATTCTTACCACGTAAGTTCAAGATTGCCGTGTCTGCACTCGAAGAAACTGATCGCGCTGCAACATCGTTCCACGATATTGGTGTTTATATCGTGCGTAATGCGGCAGGTGAGTTGGGCTATAAAATCAAAGTGGGTGGCGGTTTGGGCCGTACTCCGATTATTGGTTCAGTCATCAAAGAGTTCTTGCCGCGTGAAGACCTGATTGCTTATCTGGAAGCGGTATTGCGTGTCTATAACTTGCATGGTCGTCGTGATAACAAGTACAAGGCACGGATTAAGATTCTGGTCAAAGCCTTAACCCCTGAAGTCTTTGCACAGAAAGTTGAAGCAGAATTCGCCTATACGCGTGAAAGCCTGAAAATTCAGCCAGAAGTTTTACAGAAACTGGATGATGTTTTCACACCATTTGCTTATCAAGATTTACCTGATGAAGATTTCAGTGCGTTGTTTGCTGAATATCCGAAATTCAAGCAATGGTTCAATATCAATACTCACGCACACAAAGTGACGGGTTATCGTATTGTCACTATTTCACTGAAACGTGCAGGGGTTGCCCCAGGAGACGTTTCTACCGAAGAAATGAACCTGATTGCGGATTTGGCTGATCAATATACCTTCGGTGAGTTGCGTACCACTCATGAGCAGAATATTGCCTTGGTGGATGTTCCGCAAAAAGATCTATTCACCGTATGGCAGACTCTGGAACAGGCTAATCTGGCACGTGCTCATATTGGCTTCCTGACCGACATTATCTGCTGCCCTGGTGGCGATTTCTGTTCATTGGCAAATGCAAAGTCAATTCCAATTTCAGAAGCCATCAGCCGCCGTTTTGATGATCTGGATACCATTTATAACTTGGGTAAACTGGATCTGAATATTTCCGGTTGTATGAATGCCTGTGGTCATCACCATGTCGGAAATATCGGGATTCTCGGTGTCGACAAAAAAGGTGCTGAATTCTACCAGATTACCCTAGGGGGTAATGCAGACCATGATGCTTCCATTGGCGATATTCTTGGACCATCATTTGCAGCAGAAGCCGTGCCGGATGTAGTTGAAGAAATCTTGAATACTTATCTTGACTTGCGTCAGGAAGGCGAAAGCTTTATTGATACTTACCGCCGTGTCGGGATTCAACCATTCAAGGAGCGTGCATATGCTTAATATCGCATTACCTGTGCTGTATAAAGATGGCACGGTTCTCGACAATACTTACCAAGCAGTGCCAGAAGATGCGGTATTGCCACAAGGTGATGTGGTACTCACCACAGCGCAGCTGGAATTGTTGCCACAAGTACAAGCTAAAAAAGCGTTGTACTTGACTGTGAATGATTCACCAGAAAACCATCAATACCCACTTGATCAGCTTGATACCATCTTTATTGAGTTTGCTGGGTTTAATGATGGTCGTGGTTATTCGTTTGCCGCGCTCTTACGCCGTCAGGGATTCCAAGGGGAATTGCGTGCGATCGGTGATGTCTTTAAAGATGTCTTGAATTATATGAAGCGTTCAGGGTTTGATAGCTTTGTGATCAAAGAAGGTAAAGATATTGTCGAAGCCGCTGCTGGTCTTTCTGACTTTACTCATCCTTACCAGGCTTCAACAGCCGTACAGCAAGCACACTATCAAACGGGTGCTTCTGTTTAATAGCGATGCCCTAATAAAAAACCGGACTACTGTCCGGTTTTTTATACTTTAAATTCTTTTAAGGCAATGTTTCTGTTTAGAAATCCTGTATTGAAATACGCCATGTTCACATCTTTTAGCATGTTGTGGGGTGTTCGACGCGTGTTTGTCCCATCATGCTGAGTACTAGCTTCTGATGCTGTGCGATTTGATGTGCACAGTAATAAAAGCTGCCATTGGAGCCACGTGGTAAACCACTATCTCCTTGAAAGGTGACGCTACTGCTATTGAGTGTTCCTTGCCAGCTTAATGCCCCATATTTCAAGGGATCCTGATGTTGACTTAGAACGGGTTCATTTGTATCGACTTGCCGGTTTTTGTTGTAGTCGATAAAAACCAAAAAACCTTGATTCCATTGGTTGCTTTGGCAACTGCTCTGATCAGGTGATGAACATATCACGACATTGGTGCGATAGATAGCGGCTGAGTTCTTGGCTTTTTGAATATGAAACTCCAGCAGGCGAGTAATATTTTTTGCTTCTGCTTCCGCCATAAACCGATGGTAATATGGCATTGCAAGGCTCGCGATAATTGCAATCACTGCAATCGTAACGATGAGTTCAATAAGCGTAAAACCATTATTCTTATTGTTTAACATGGTCGAGACCTGATTATAAAAAACAAGAAAAGAAAGATGAATTGTTGAGTTTTTACTGTTTATCTTTTATTCGTCAGAGATACTGTTAAGATAGAGCTGCGAAAACAATAAGTGAACTCGCGGCTGAAATTGAGCGAATATTTACTGAAATACAACGGAAATTGTAAATAATTTTGTCAATAATTCGCTTGATTAGAATTATCAAACACTTGGAAAACCTGTTAAGTGTTTGTATGATGCAAAGTGAGTAGCTTAAAAATAATACTGAGATGTAAAAGCGATCTCAGAATGTGAAGAAAAGTTTTAGGCCGAGCTTGAAAACAAATGTTATCTCTGGAGGATAATCCATGAAAATGAATCGTATTGCACTTGCTTTATTAGTTGCTGCACCATTCGCTGCAGCGAATGCTGGCGTTACCATTACTCCATTAATGGCGGGTTACACTTGGAACGAAACTCAGCATAACAATACTGGCAAACTTTTTTCTGGTACAGATGCGGATAACGTAGTAGAACTACAAGATGACGTATTCGTAGGTGCTGCTCTAGGTGTAGAACTTACACCATGGTTAGGCTTTGAAGCTGAATATTCTCAAGTTAAAGGTGATATCGATGCAGTTGGTGCATTAGAATCTCTTGGAACAGTTGGGGAGTATAAAAAACAGCAGTTAGCGGGTAACTTCTACGCGACCTCTGACCTGATCACTAAAAATTATGACAGCAAGATTAAACCTTACGTATTGTTAGGTGCAGGTCATGTGAAATATGAAGGTAAAGGTGATTTTTCAGGATGGGAAGAAGAAAGCACAATTGGTAACGCAGGTCTAGGTGCTTTCTGGCGCTTAAACGATGCATTGTCACTACGTACTGAAGCACGTGGTACTTATAACTTTGACAACAAATTCTGGGATTACACAGCACTTGCTGGTTTAAACGTTGTTCTTGGCGGTCACTTGAAGCCTGCTGCACCAGTAGTTGAACAAACTCCAGTGGTTGCTCCAACACCAGTTGTTGAACCACAACAACCACAACAGTTGACTGAAGATTTGAACATGGAACTCCGTGTATTCTTCGATACAAACAAGTCAAACATCAAGCCACAATACAAGCCTGAAATCGCGAAAGTTGCTGAAAAATTGGTTGAATATCCAAATGCAACTGCACGTATCGAAGGTCACACAGACAACACTGGTCCACGCGCATTGAACGAACGCTTATCTCTAGCACGTGCGAACTCTGTGAAATCTGCACTTGTAAATGAATACAATGTTGATCCATCTCGTTTGTCTACTCAAGGCTTCGCATGGGATCAACCAATTGCTGACAACAGCACTAAAGAAGGCCGTGCAATGAACCGTCGTGTATTCGCGACCATCACTGGTAGCCGTACTGTTGTTGCTCAACCAGCAGCACAACAACCAGCTCAATAATCTCTAACGAGATTATAAAAAACGGCTCTTAGGAGCCGTTTTTTATTGTAGATCATGCAAAATCTGATTTTACCAATTTTATAAAATCAAAAGCTTTAATTGATTGTTGTAAAGCTAAAACTCACAGACATCGCTAGATGTGGATGATGGAACTCATTTTTGTCCATCAATTTCAGAGAATGAGAGCCCCGATTATTTTAGTGTCTGACACTTGCATATAACACTTTAAAGCCCTGTGTGTCAGTCAAGATCTGGCATTGACCGAAGCTACGCTCCAATAAAGGTGGGTAATTTAAAAATCGGTTAGCGACAATCCAAAGTTCACCAGATGGCTTAAGATGCTGTTTGGCCTGCTGGCACAGCTGCTCACTGGCATCATAATCGGTATGAATTCCTTGATGGAACGGTGGGTTGCTCACAATTGCATCCAGATCATCAGGTGCATCGGCAATTCCCGTCACGGGGAGTACCTGTAAACGCTCTGGATTCAGTTGATTGATTTCGAAGGTTAATTGAGTCGATGCCAGCGCAAAGGCATCCACATCGAGCGCATAAATCTGGTTTTCTGGATTTAAACTGGCCATATAGCAACTGATGACACCCGCCCCACAGCCAAAATCCGCAATTTTTCCAGCTTTGACCTGAGTCAAATAAGGCAACAAGACTGCTGTTCCGATATCGAGCTGTTTCTGGCTGAATACCCCCGGCAAGGCACAGATGGATAATTCTTTATGCGCCGTATGTACCGTATAGGTTTTTAACCAGTTTTGTAGAGCCTTTCTTTCAGGTTGCTGAGCACTTTGCATTTGCCACATTTGGCAGTGTCGAGCACTGTCGATTTTGATGGCTTTGCCAAATACCTGTAGCTGTTTGGCTGCACGCTCAACCCCCCCTTTCTTCTCACCGACGATAAAAATCTGGGCACCCGGTTTAATTTGGCTTAAAACTTGATTGAGCAAATAGTCGAGTAACTCTCGTGATTTGGGTACAAAAATCACAGCCTGATTGAAATCAGCTGTTGGACATTCAATCAAAAAATGCGAGGTGATTTGCTGGCCAAGAAAGTATTGGTGATCGGCGAAATTCCAGGTCCAGACTTGCCCAGTGATCGGCGAAGGCAATTGTTTGAGCAAGCTATCACGAGGCGGATTAATAAATAAAACCTCTCCATCAAGCAGATCAATTTGTCGCAACACCACTTCACTTCGAGGATCCATACTTTTCCACTCTTTCATCTAACGGCCTATGCCAGGCATATAAGGTCTCTTTTCGCTGAATAGCTTAATTTGAATTGACAGAGGCGGGAAGGGATAAGTGCAAGATTCTATTCATTTGTGCGATGAACCGCTTCAGTATTGTAAATAGATTGAGCCAAATGGCCAATGAGGTGATCCAGACCATTCAACAAAGATTGTATGAGTAGCCTATTTTTATGAGGTATCCTCATTTTATTCATATGTCTTTTGGAGCATAAGAAGGGCTGACGTTATATACCTGTTTGGATGTACAGTGTATGTTTGCGATCATTTTTGAAGGTGGCCATTTAATTTGCCAGGCAAGGGATTTAAAAATTTGCTGCCGATTACAGCAGAGCGAATATAAAATGAGGATGAGTGATGATCTTTATTTTCTGAATTGCAAGGAGATGTTACAGTATTTTTGGCTTAAATTATGATCAAAGTCGAAGGAGATCGATAAACAGAGGAGGGGGAGTCAGATTATTTTTTGTTGAATCCCAAGCATTAACAGACATTTCGATCAAAATATCGATGTTAACCGGTCTGAAGATAAGACAAATTAGGCAATTAAACACCTCAGCAAAAAAATCAGGTTTCGTCAATAAACTGTCACTACTCAAGAGTAGTGTTTTTTTGTATAATTTGCCCTCAAAATTTTAAACGTATCGAATTTCATGTCAGATATCAAAACTCTCCGCAACATCGCAATTATTGCGCACGTTGACCATGGTAAAACCACTCTTGTCGATAAACTTCTTCAACAATCAGGTGCACTCGGTGAACGAGCGGGCGAGATTGAGCGTGTCATGGACTCAAACGCGCTAGAATCAGAGCGTGGTATTACGATTCTTGCAAAAAATACGGCCATCAAATGGTTAGACAAGCGTACTGATACTGAATACCGTATCAACATCGTGGACACCCCGGGACACGCCGACTTCGGTGGTGAAGTAGAACGTGTATTGTCGATGGTAGACTGTGTACTGCTCCTTGTAGACGCACAAGAAGGTCCAATGCCACAAACTCGCTTTGTAACACAAAAAGCGTTTGCTCGTGGTTTGAAACCAATCGTGATCATTAACAAAGTCGACAAGCCAAGTGCACGTTGTGACTGGGTAATCGACCAAGTATTTGACTTGTTTGACAACTTGGGCGCGACTGACGAACAGTTAGACTTCCCGATTGTCTATGCTTCAGGTCTACGTGGTGTGGCTGGTCCAGCACCAGAAGAACTTGCTGAAGACATGACTCCGTTGTTTGAAACCATCGTCGACATCGTAGAGCCACCAGCGGTGGATGTTGATGGTCCATTCCAAATGCAGATTTCATCGCTCGACTATAACAGCTTCGTGGGTGTTATCGGTGTGGGTCGTATTCAGCGTGGTTCTGTAAAAACCAACACACCTGTAACTGTGATTGATAAAGATGGCAATACACGTAACGGCCGTATCTTGAAAATCATGGGTTACCATGGTCTAGAGCGTGTTGATGTTGAATCGGCTTCTGCGGGTGATATCGTATGTATTACCGGTATTGATGCACTCAATATTTCTGACACGATCTGTGATCCGAAAAATGTTGAAGCATTACCAGCACTTTCTGTAGACGAACCAACCGTATCGATGACCTTCCAGGTGAACAACTCACCATTTGCTGGTAAAGAAGGTAAGTTCGTGACTTCACGCAACATCCGTGAACGTCTGGATCGAGAATTGATTCATAACGTGGCGCTTCGTGTAGAAGATACGGACAGTCCAGACCGTTTCAAAGTTTCTGGTCGTGGTGAGCTGCATCTTTCAGTATTAATTGAAAACATGCGCCGTGAAGGCTTCGAAATGGGCGTATCTCGTCCGCAAGTAATCATCAAAGAAGTTGATGGTGAAAAACAAGAGCCTTATGAAAACGTAACCTTTGACGTTGAAGAACAGCACCAAGGCGCTGTAATGGAACAAATGGGTCACCGTAAAGGTGAAATGACCAATATGGAAGTGGATGGTAAAGGCCGTATCCGTATTGAAGCGACTGTTCCTTCACGTGGTTTGATCGGTTTCCGTTCTGAATTCTTGACCATGACTTCTGGTACAGGGATCATGACGTCAAGCTTCTCGCATTATGGCCCTGTAAAACAAGGTAGTGTTGCGAAACGTCAAAACGGTGTATTGATTTCGATGGTTCAAGGTACTTGCTTGGGCTATGCATTGTTCAGCTTACAAGACCGTGGTCGTCTATTTGCTAAGCCACAGTTGGAAGTTTACGAAGGTATGATCGTGGGGATTAACTCGCGTTCAGACGATATGGTGGTTAACCCAACTAAAGCGAAACAGCTGACTAACGTTCGTGCATCGGGTACTGATGATGCATTGACCTTGACTCCGCCAATCGAATTCACGCTTGAACAAGCGCTTGAATTTATTGAGGATGATGAGTTAGTTGAAGTAACACCTAAATCGATCCGTATCCGTAAGCGTTATTTGACTGAAAACGAACGTAAGCGTAACCGCGACAAATAAGTTATTCAGTGAAGTTGAAAAAACCGCTAACATCCGTTAGCGGTTTTTTTGTGAACATAAGTTACAAAATGAAACTGGCGTGTGATAAAAAATTGCTAAAGTAACAATAACTACTGACTAATCATCACCCTATAAAAACACTGATAAATGGTGTTTGGAGTTTCTATGAGTATCATTCAAGAATTTAAAGAATTTGCCATTAAAGGCAATATGATGGATTTAGCCATCGGGGTCATCATTGGGGGGGCATTTGGTAAAATCGTCGACTCTCTGGTGAAAGACATTATCATGCCGATCATTACCCTAATCACTGGCGGCGGCGTGGATTTTACCCAAAAATTTATTGTCCTTGGGGATAATCCGAATAATTTGCAGTCTTTGGATGAGTTGACCAAAGCAGGTATCAACGTATTGACCTATGGAAACTTCTTGACCATTTTAATTAATTTCATCATCTTAGCTTGGGTGGTCTTTCTGATGGTGAAAATGTTGAACCGCATGCGTCGTACTAAAGAAGAAACACCGGCAGCACCCGCACCAACGCCCGAAGACATCCAGTTGTTACGTGAAATCCGGGATGAGTTGAAGAAAAAGGCTTAATGATTTTAACGTTGAAAAACGGTGCTCAAAGCACCGTTTTTTATTCTTCGGACGATTGTAGGACTGGTGTTTAGACAGATTCCATTTTAACATGCGGCCGATTCGCAAAGGGATGAGTTGTTGATGAACCGATTATTTGTCTATGGAACACTGTGTCCAGGTCGTGAGAACGCCCATATTTTAGAGCCGATTGGCGGAACCTGGAGAAAAGGTTCTGTGCGGGGTGTAGTGCATATTCTGGATTGGGGACCTGATCAAGGTTTACCAGCGATCGTGCTGGATCCTGAAGCCGGTAAAGTGGAGGGTGATCTGTTAACGACTGAACAGCTGGCCCAGCACTGGGAGCGGATTGATGCGTTTGAAGGGGCACAATATGAACGTGTACCGGTACAGGTTGAACTCGACACGGGTGAAAAGACCGATGCCTGGATTTATGTCATGAAAGAGATGAAGTAAAAAACAGTCTGTAAAGACAGCCATCCACTGATGGCTGTTCAGTTTTGTTATTAAAAATCCATACGGAATTTGATTTCCAGTAAATGCCAGCCAAACTGGCTTTTGATCGGGCCATGCAGCTCACGCTCTTTCAGGCTAAACACGGCTTTGTCGATCGGGCCAACCAGTTGCCCTTTTTTGACTTCACCCAGTTCGCCACCACGTTTGGCTGAGTTACAGGTCGAGTGCTGCTTGGCCATTTTGGTAAAGTCTGCACCGTCCTTGATTTTCTTTTTCAGCTGTTCCGCGAGTTCTTTATCCTTCACCAAGATATGACGTACAATTGCGGTTTTCATGCTTTGCTTCCTCGGCTGGATTTAACGGTCGGTGCTTTGCTTTTCTTTAAGGGTTGGCATTGCGGGCAGAACACACTGGCACGCTGGCCCAGTTTTAGGTTTTCTAGCGTGGTTTCACAGTTCACACACATTTCTCCGGCACGGCCATAGGCCAGTAGGGTTTGCTGGAAATAGCCATTTTCTCCCATGGCATTGGTGTAATCGCGTAATGTTGAACCACCGAGTTCAATCGCAAATTTCAGGATGCGTTTAATTTCCTGTACTAGCTGTTCAATCTGTCGCATATTCAGCGTGGCAGCGGGTTGTGCCGGGTGAATGCCGAGGTTAAACAGACTTTCAGTCGCGTAAATATTGCCTACACCGACCACGACGTGGTTATCCATGATGGCAACCTTGATCGCCGTCTGTTTGTTTTTGAGTTTCTCGGCCAGATAGGCCGCATTGAAGGATTCAGATAAAGGTTCTGGCCCCAAGGTGTCCAACAGCTTGTGCTGTGTTTCCGGATTGAGCCACAGAATGCAACCAAAGCGTCGCGGGTCATGATAACGCAGCTGGATATCATCAAACTGCAGAATCAAGTGATCATGTTTGCGTAATTCATCCTCTGCCACACATAAGCGAAAACTACCTGACATGCCCAAGTGCCAGAGCATAGTATCCTGTTCAAATTCAGCCAGAATATATTTGGAGCGACGCGTTAACTTCAGCAGTTTTTGTCCTTGCAGCTTGTCTAGATCCTCCGGAATCGGCCAGCGTAGACGTGATTCACGTATTTGAACATGCTGAACGGTCTGTTCAAGCAGGGGCAATAAACTGGTTTTGGTGGTTTCGACTTCAGGTAATTCAGGCATGGTCAGTTCAGCAAGCGAGGATGCAGAGAAAATTGGGGCATAAAGCTTATTTTACAAGAAAATATCGCCGATTTTGCAGCCATGTGCCTATTTGAGCCGATGTAAAGGATTTGCTTATTCATCAGTTTTACTAAACCTCAATGATATAACCGACTCACGTGAATCCAGTTTCTAGACCGTTAAAAAGTGCTATAACAGAAGACAATCAGGCCCGTTAATGAGTGAAGGATCATGAGCTTACTTTTTCAACCTATTCAATATGGGGAATTGGCTGTTGCCAACCGGATTGTGATTGCCCCGATGTGCCAATATTCGGCCAATCTGCAAGGAGAGCTAAGTTATTGGCATGAACAGCAATGGGCGACTTATGCCTTATCCGGGGCAGGTTTGTGTATTGTCGAAGCGACAGCCGTACAGCCAGAGGGACGAATCAGTTATGCCGATTTGGGGCTTTGGAATGACCAGCAGCGAGATCAGATCAAAGCCTTGTTAGAAAAAGTACGTAGCCTGTCACCGATGCCATTTGCCGTCCAGTTGGCACATGCGGGGCGCAAAGCCTCAACCGATAAGCCATGGCTAGGGAAAGGGCAATTGCCACCGGATGATCCGCATGGCTGGCAAACCATGGCTCCGAGTGAGATTGCCTTTGGCTCGGATGATTTGGCACCACAAGCATTAACCCTGCAACAGATCGAGCAGGTTCAGGCGGATTTTGCAGCAGCCGCAAAACGTGCAGTAGAAGCCGGTTTTGAGCTCATTGAAATTCATGCCGCACATGGGTATTTATTGCACCAATTCTTGTCCCCTTTATCCAATTTGCGTCATGATCAATATGGGGGATCCTTGGAAAACCGGATGCGGATGACTTTGGAGGTAGTGCAGGCAATCCGTGCAGCAGTGCCGGAAAACTTCCCGGTCGGAATCCGGATTTCTGCCAGTGACTGGATGGATGAGCAAAACGGTTGGAATCTTGAGTCAAGTATTGAACTGGCCAAAGCATTGCAACAGTTGGGTGTTGCTTATATTCATGTTTCCTCTGCAGGTCTGCATGAAGCACAAAAGATCCAGATTGGTCCAAATTATCAGGTACCATTTGCTGAAGCGATCAAGCAGGTGGTCGAGATCCCGGTCATTGCCGTGGGACTGATCACGGAAGCCGAGCAGGCGGAACAGGTCTTGCAGCAGGGTAGAGCCGATGCTATCGCACTGGCACGGGCCATTTTGTATGATCCACGCTGGCCTTGGCATGCTGCGGCACAACTCGGGGAACAGATTGCAATTGCACCCCAGTACTTGCGTTGCCAGCCACATGAGCTGAAAAACCTGTTTGTCCCTTTCGAAGGGGACTAAACAGTTGTTGTGTTCAATATAAAAATGGGCTGAATGATTCAGCCCATTTAGTTTGTAATTCTGTCATCAAAATTTAGCTTTTGCTTTTGGCTGCTGCCGGTTTGACTTTTTCTGCCATCATTTTTTCTACAAGGGCTAAAGACTCTTTGGCATTCGGGACATTTTTTTGTGCCAGTAAGCTAAAGATTTCTTTGGCTTTCACTAGATCCTGATCGATGATATTGCCATTGGTAAACATGTTGCCGACGGCCATTAGCGCCGGAATGTAACCTTTTTCAGCCAACTGCTGGATAGCAGTTAAACCACTTTTGACACTCTTTTCATCTTTGTTTTTAAAACCCAGATTGATGTCATACAGTGCTTTGGCATAAATTGCTTGAGGGTGATTTTTCTTGATCAACGGTTCAAGTTTGGCCAGACCTTGTTTATCTGACTCAGCTTTATTTTCCGAGAAGAACAGTACGGCCAAATCGACATTTGCATCCTCAAAACCGGCTTTGGCTGATGCCTGGAAATATTCCTTGGCCTTTTGTACATCCGGTTTCAGTCCTAGGTTGCCACCCATCATATAGCTTTTCGCCAAGGTATAATTGGCGAGTGGATCCCCTTTTTTAGCGGCTTGCTGGAACAGATCCAGTGCTTTTTTCTCATCTTTTGTGGTGCCTTGACCGATCTGGGTGAGCACCGCTAGATGATAAAGCGCTTGCACATTACCTGTTTTGGCAATCTTTTCCAGTTCTTTATAGGCTCCCGCATAATCTTTGGCTTGAACCAATTTTTCGACTGAAGCAAAGACAGGATTTTGTGCTGGAGCAGCCGTTTCTGCAAAGGTGAGTGTGCTGGAAATGCTGATCAGGACAGCCAATAGAATTTTTTTCATCATGTAAAACCTTGAGAAGAATAACCCGCATCATTCCATTGATGGGTAAAGAAGATGATTCATTCATCATAAGAGCTTTTTGTAGAATGTAAATATCGCCAGTGGTCGAAAGCACAATAAAATCAGGTAGGCGGGCGAAGGGTTAAACCATAAAAAAGAGCGGTCAAAACCGCTCTCTATCGGTAACAATGGTGTTGTTATTGTGGGCGTGCCACATCGCCGTTGAGGGCTTCAGGCAACGGCAAGACCACTAAACCGAGCTCTTCCAGTGCAGCTGGCTTGGCAATCACTAAAGCTTTATAGCCAGCTTCGATCGCGATGCTATTCACGACTTGGATATCATTATGTAATTTTGTTGCAGGAGCTGGTACTTCACCTGTACCTTGTACCAGATGCAGCCAGTGTTTTGGTTTGGCTTTAAACCATAAACGCGCCACGATCTCCTGTCCAAGGTAACAGCCTTTGTCATAATGCACGCCTTCACGCTGGTGCAAACGTAATTCCTGTGGCTGAAACTCATGTTCGGTAGCTTGACTGATCCAGGCCTGTCCCTGCTCAATCGCCTGTAATTGCCAGTTTATGAGATCTGTCGAGCTTTCAGTAAAGTAGGTACTATCTCCTTCGAGAATAGGGAATACCGTACCTGCTTCTTCCAGTTTGATTTTGGAAAAGGCCCCAAACTTGCGGATATGTTTGGCAAATTCTTCAGCCTGATCCTGCATAACCACAATTTCAAAACTTTCAGGGCTTAGTTTTTTCAGCCATAAACCGAACTGAATCCGGCCTTTCAGGTCACAGATTGCAGTATAACGCGTGACATTTTCTTCTAAACGTTCAACATGCAACGTAACTTGGCCTTGCAGGAATTTTTGTGCATCAACACCGTTCAGGGTGAAACGAGAGAAAGCAAAGTCGTTCATGGGATGGTCTCGAATGTCAATCTAGTACTAAACAATGAGGCTTATTTTGCTTTATTTTGACAAAAAAAACACTGTTTAGACTGCAAATGGCAGATATCCAGGCCAGTAAAACTACACCACGGGTTTTTGCTTTTAACTCATGAAAATTTATGCTGATTTTTCAAATAGCGAGTCTCAGCATGAAAATGATGAAATCAGCCACTCAATGATATTGAAATAGCCGAAAAAGGCTTCTAACAGCAATTATGTTATAAAGAACGCCTCTCATAAACCGTGATAGATATAAAAATGTCATGCTTAACTGAACCCATTGAGTAAGAAGAAAATAAACACATCAAATGTAAATAAGGACGTTCATCACTCGAAAAACATCCTGCAAAGGCGTAAATTAGCCACTTCTTTTGCTCTCAGCATTTCAAGTTATGGCAATCAGTTGGGTTCTTTTTACGCTGATGGCGGCATTTATGCAGGCCTGGCGCAATGCATTTCAAAAACAGCTCAGTAGCAGTGTCGATATTTATGGAACAACGCTGGCACGTTTCCTGTTTGCGCCAATTTTTGCCTTTAGCTATCTGGCAATCTTATATAGCCAGCAACCGATTACAGCCCATGTGACTTTTTCAAATAAATTCTGGGTGTACGTGGTGATTGCCGGCATGAGCCAGATTTATGCTACGGCCTTGATGGTCAAATTATTCCAGCAAAAAAATTATGCAATTGGGATTGGCTTGGCGAAAAGTGAAGCCATTCTGGCTGCCTTAATTGGGGTTGTGTTTCTACAGGAACATTTAACCGGCTGGGGCTGGCTTGGGGTGTTGATCGGAGCGATTGCGGTTTTCTTGTTGAGTAAAGGCAGCCGACATACAGAGTTATCCGTCAAAACGCTTATGATTGGATTGGGGAGCGGGCTGTGTTTTGCTGTTACTTCTTTGCTGGTGCGTGAAGCCAGTTTAGAACTAAGTATGTTGCCTTTTTTGCATCGTGCGGCATGGGTATTGTGTTCACTGATCAGTTTTCAATGTGTGGCGTTGTTGCTGTATTTAGCTCTCTTTAGCCGAAAAACGCTATATCACATGTGGCAACGTCTGGGCTTGACCTTTAAGGTGAGTGTCTGCAGTTTTCTGGCATCATTAGGCTGGTTCAGTGCCATGAGCATGCAGACCGTTGCGATTGTGAAAACCTTAGGTCAAGTCGAGATTTTGTTTAGCTTATTGATCTCGGCATTCTTCTTTAAGGAAAAACTGGCCCGATCTGACCATCTGGGTTTATTGCTCGTGATTGTGGCGGCCATCATGGTGATCTGGGCTTAGCCAGCCTTTCACTATCTTTTTCTTTGGAATCACTCAGCGCTAAGCTGTGACGCAGTACGTCCAGAAAAAGTAATGAGATCCGGAAGATTAATCAGTGAATTGGTTTATTGTTGTTGATTTTTCCATTTTTAAATGTCTGTGTGAAAATATTTTTTGAGGTTTTGGGTTGATTGGCTAATTTTCGGGAAACAATCCCGGTAAAGTTTAGTTAAATTAATACATGAGGGTGAGATAGAAACCGAAAAGATGAATATGCACCAGCACTGATCCCGTGTAGGTGTATTGACCCACAAGGTCTCGATTCGGCAGACAGGCCAATGATGTGATCCATCAGAATGCTGAAAGTTTTGTTTATCCAGCAAAACGGGTTGTAACGCAACCCCAATCTTCTATACACCCTTATAACTTTTGATTGGCAATTTATGATCTTTTGAGATCGAGAATCTGACCGTAAAACCGCTGTAGCAGTGCACATCCTGCAAGAATAAGAACACTCTTCTGGACTTCGGCTACTCACCATTTGAGTCAGCCTACCATCGCAATCGTTGCGAAACCTTATATAATCTTTTTCATTCTTTTTATGCCCAGAGAATGCTCATGGACAGCCAGGTTGAATGTCGTGAATGTTTGGTTTGCAAGAAACAGTTTCAGCGTGATCAGCTCATGCCAATTGAGGCGATTCGTGAGGTGATTGCAGAACGGATTATTCATGATTATCCCGAAGGTTCTCTGGACAGTTATATCTGTCAGTCGGATTTGGCCAAATACCGGATTCAGTACGTGCATGCCTTACTGAAGTCTGAAAAAGGTGAACTGACGGATCTGGAAAAAGAAGTTGTTGAAAGCATGCAAAAGCATGAGCTCATTACGAAAAATGCCGAATCAGAGTTTGATGAGCAGTGGAGTTTTGGCGAACGGTTGGCGGATAAAATCGCGACTTTTGGTGGAAGTTGGGCTTTTCTGATCTGTTTTGCTTTGTTTTTGCTGATCTGGATTGTGATCAATACCATGGTGATGAAAGTTCATCCCGCAGATCCATATCCATTTATCCTGCTCAATCTATTACTGTCCTGTCTTGCAGCCATTCAGGCACCGATCATCATGATGAGCCAAAACCGGCAGGAAGCCAAAGACCGTTTACGTTCCCAGTATGATTACCAGATTAACCTTAAAGCTGAGTTGGAAATTCGACACTTACATGAAAAAGTTGACCATCTGTTGTCACATCAATGGGAACGACTAGCGCAAATCCAGGAAATTCAACTCGATTTGTTGGAAGAGATGAGTAAAAAGCAAAATAAATAAAGAATACTATTTTCTTTATAGTGAAAATGTAATTTAAAATCAAAAATGTGGTGTTTGTGTTGATTTGAAGATGATTTTATTTATTCTTTAACGGATATATTTAAGAATTTACTGCTAGTTATAATCATCAAGATAAATAAAATTGGGAAAAGTCACGCCATTATAAAAAATGCTAAAAGATAAACGTCTTTCTAGAGAGCTATGTTAAATAAGATCAATAATGTAATCATTTAAATTGCTAATGAACGTGATTCTCTTGATTTAAAACACATAATTTTTCTGCCCGCTTACATTTAAAAAGACTGTAACAGCCGATGGGTGGGGAGTTGAATTTTTCCATGCTACTTATATGAGTGTCTGAACGATTCAGATCTTATGTGTTCCACTTGATGAGGTAGTGAAAATGATGAATTCAAATCAAAAGCAGCAAAAGCAAAATAACCAGCAGCAACAACAGAATGATCAGTTCAACCAGCAGAATCAACAGAACCAGAAAAATCAGCAGCCAGGGCGGCAACGTGACCAGGATAATGGTGGTATGGGTAATCAACAACAGCAGCAAAATGAAAACCGTCGTCAATCTGGCTCTAACCAGAAAAATACGCAACAAAATCAGCGTGATCAGTCAAATTCGCAAAATAACCAGCATAAATAAGTCCTGGTAAAAATTTTGTCTTAATTTCGACCTGAAGTTAAGGAGAATATCTGATGCTTCTCCTTAACTTCAAAACAAAAAATTTGGAGTTCATGATGAATAACATCAATACCAATAATCCAAGTCCGTCATATAACAATTCAGATTCTGAACAATATTGGCGTCAAAACTATGTCGATCGCCCATATTACAGCGATTTTCAAAAAGAAATTCCTGATCTGGATTATGACCGTGATCTATCTTCAGCCTATGCTTTAGGGAGCCGTGCTCGTGCAGAGTCAGGTCAGGATGCCCGTTTCGAAGATCAAGAGACAGGTTTACGTTCAAAATGGGAAGAGTTTAAGGCGGAATCTCGTTTAAAATGGGAACACGCCAAACATGCAGTAAAAGATGCATGGGACAGAATGTAGTTGCTATTTTGTTATTTCAACTTAAACATTTTATAACTTTATGATAAACCTAACTAATAATACGTAATAAATAATAGTTAAATGAGAATAGGTTTATTTACATGGATGTTTTTAAATTATTTATACATGACACTACTTGGCCTTTTATTCTGGAAATAATGGTTCGTAGCTGTGTCATGTATATTTTAATTTTGCTCTTTTTACGCATTTCTGGAAAAAGAGGAATTCGCCAGCTTTCTATTTTTGAGCTGGCGATTATTTTATGTCTGGGGTCGGCTGCGGGCGATCCTATGTTTACTGAAGACCTGCCGATTGTTCAGGCCTTTCTGGTCATTTTCACCATTCTGTTGCTGTACCGGTTTACCACCTGGAGCATGATGAAAAACCAGAAAATTGAGGAATTGCTGGAAGGAAAGCCCCTTTATATTGTGGAAGAGGGAGAGCTGGTCATTGATGATGTCGCAAAAGAAAAGTTTTCCCATGATGAATTCTTTGCTGAAATGCGTCAGTCCAACATTGAACATCTGGGGCAAGTCCGGGCGGCTCTACTGGAAACTGATGGTAGTCTGAGTGTTCTGTTTTACGCTGCTGAGACCACCAAATGGGGATTACCAATTTTTCCTAAGGCCTATGTCAAAGTTGAGCAATTTCATCCCTATACTTTTTATGCCTGCATGTTTTGTGGCTGTACACAAATTTATGAACAGATTCAGGGGCAACGTTGTCCACGCTGCAATCATACCAGTTGGGCGCAAGCGATTAGAGATGCACACTGGAGCTTGTAATGATTGATAATTTTCGGATGGCAACAACTTTTGACTTGAGATCAAAAAATAACAGTTGCCTCTGCAATTCAGCCTTTGATTCTGAATGGTTTACATTTTAAGTAGATACTTATGACCCTGATAGGCTCGGCTAAACACACGAAGTAAGATGTCGATTGTATGAGTCATCTATAAAATAGAATTATGCGGTTTGCCAGTTGCCATCCTAACCTTATAGGATAGCTGTTCAGGAGTGCTGCACTGTTGACAGCCCGTAGCCACCTTGCTAACGTCCACGCGCTTTTGAATTTTTAGGATTGAACTGTTAATGTCCGCCCGTTCTTCATTTGTCTACGCACCTCCGCAACACGCGCTTTGTACGATTTATGAAGATGATGATCTGATCGTGATTGATAAACCCGCTGGACTGTTGTCCGTGCCAGGGCGTTTACCAGAGCATCATGACAGTGCTTATGCGCGTATTCTGCGTGATCACCCTGAGGCCAAAGTTACCCACCGTTTGGATATGGCCACTTCAGGCTTGCTGATGTTTGCCAAACACCGTACCGCAGAGGTCGCGATCAGTAAAATGTTCCAGGCCCGAACAGTTGAGAAGCACTATATTGCATTGGTGCAAGGCCAGCTTGAAGGAGAGGGAAGTGTGGAAGTTCCCCTGATTACCGATTGGGAGAATCGTCCCCAACAGATCGTGCACTTTGAATTGGGTAAGTCCGCGAAAACGCTGTATCAGGTACTCGATTATAATGTTGAGCAGGACATCAGCCGGGTACTTTTAACGCCGATTACCGGACGTTCACACCAGCTCCGCGTGCACATGCAGTATATTGGCCATCCAATTACTGGCGATAAACTCTATCACCCGGAACCTACACGTAGTCCATTACAACGTTTGGCTCTACATGCCTGGGATCTGGTTTTTCAACATCCTCTGCAGGGAAATTTGCTGAAATTGCAGTCACCGTTGCCATTTTAAATTCATTCTCAATCGCTTATTTTCACTGATAGTATCAGTTTGTTGCATGTTGCTAATTGATCTCGCGCTGGGCACTCCTTATGCTGAATAGATGAGCAGAAAATAATCCGGATAACAACAAGCAACCGGGCTTGACCAACGCTAACGCCCAAAGGAGTCAAGAATGAATCACGAGCCAAAAGCTGCCCTGATTTTGGGTGTGTTGATCAGCCTCGGATTAATCACCATGGGCTGGATCTTGGGAAACAGTGCGCTGCGTTTCAAAGAATATGAGCGGGTGGTTTCGGTAAAAGGGCTTTCCGATCGGGAAGTGCGGGCAGATATTGCGGTTTGGCCGATCCGTTTCTCTGCGGCTAGTCAGGATTTAACAGAACTGTATGCCCTGATGGAAAGCCATGCCCGTGACGTGCAGCAATTTTTGCTGAATTCGGGTTTTAAACCCAGTGAAATTACGACCGCCGTGCCTGTCGTGACTGATAAATATGCACAGCAATATGGTGGAGAGGGTAATGTCGCATTACGTTATACCGCACATCAAACTGTCACGGTCTATACCCATCGTATTGATGCTGTTCGATCCGCGCAAAATGGTTTGGTAACGTTAGGTAAAAAAGGCATTGCCTTTGGCGGTGAAGAATACGGTCAGAAAACCGAGTATCTATTTACCCAGCTCAACAGCATTAAGCCCGCGATGATTGAAGAAGCAACACGTAAGGCACGTGAGGTGGCTGAAAAATTTGCTGCTGATTCCAACAGCCAACTGGGTAAAATTAAATCCGCCAATCAGGGGCAGTTCAGTATTGAAGATCGCGACAGCAATACCCCTTACCTGAAGAAAGTCCGGGTAGTTTCGACGGTCGACTATTATCTGTCCGACTAATCAGAGGCGTTGCAGATCATGATTTGTATTCATGACTCGGCTGAATCTTGCTTAATTGTGGGTACAGATTTAATCGATAAAAATAAACAGGAACCGGGCACACAATTGACATATAACTCTGCTAGTATCAGGACAAACAAAATTTAAAATTAGTAAACAACAACAAGGAATAGAGCAATGACACGTGACTATACCCAATATCCTGATGACGATAACGGCAACCTGCTTTGGGAAATGTACGAAGATGGTGATGACCTGAATGAGCCACATGAAATTGAATTTTCGATTGTTTTTAAAACGCTAGAGTTGGCAGAAAAATGTGCCCTGCATTTATTACAGCAGGAACAAAAGATTTCTCTATTTCAGGAAACCGAAGGCAGTCAGTTGTGGGTGCTGAATGCACATGTCAACATGATTCCTGAATATCAGGATATTCAGGACCTCGAAGAGTGGTTTACGCGCATCGCGACCGAGTTTCAAGGTGAATATGATGGTTGGGGCTGTATGACGTATCTCTATGATCTAGACGAAGAAGTAGAAGACTAAACACAACCTCTTCTCATCAAAAGCATGTTCATTTGAACATGCTTTTTTATTTCATTTTGTGGTTCACAGCAGAGGGATATACCAAAGCGCTACACAGCAAACGGTGGGCTGTCCTACACTACAACTGAAAACAATAATGAAAGGAAAAATGATGAATACGGTCAAATTACATCGTGTATTGGCTGCGCCTCCAGCACGAGTGTTTCAGGCTTTTGTTGATCCTGATGCTCTGGTGAAATGGATGGCACCGCATGGTTTTGTCGCCAAAGTCAGTCATCTTGATCTAAAAATTGGGGGTGGCTATCGCATGTCTTTTCGTAATTTTTCTACCGGCACGATTATCTCTTTTTCTGGCGTGTATCATGAGATTATTCCTCATCAGCGCTTATGCTATAGCGACCAGTTTGATGACTCAAGTCTCGCTGGAAGCATCCAGGTTACAGTGGATTTTAAAGAGGTTCCCATCGGAACAGCCCTTTATATTACTCAAAGTGGCATACCCGAGCAGATTCCCTTGGACGGCTGTTATCTGGGGTGGCAAGAATCCTTGCAGCTGCTACAGCTCTTGGTGACACCGGTTATTTCAGATACGTAACAAGATGGATGATCATGGATGAATATTGTGATTAAACGTGCTTATGTTGCTGCGGATGAATCTGATGGTCAACGTATCCTGGTAGATCGGCTATGGCCTAGAGGTGTGAGTAAGGCTGAGGCACATATTGATTTGTGGCCGAAGGAACTGACTCCATCGACAGCACTCAGGAAATGGTATGCGCATGATCCTGAACGCTGGGCTGAATTTAAGCAACGTTATAAGGCTGAATTGGCCTGTTATCCTGAGCTGATACAGCAGCTGCAACAGATGGCGCAAAAACAAAAGATCAGCCTGATTACCGCTGTTAAAAGTGAGCACTATAATCATGCGCTGGTGTTGAAACAGGTGATTGAAGCAGTTAAATAGACAGCGCTATTGACGTTCGGTCATAAAATTGGCTTAGTATGAAGACCTATAATAAACACACAACAATAAGGATGATCATGCAACGAGATCCGCAACAATTTCCTGCAGATGAAAATGGTGATGTGCTATGGCAGATGGCACTCGATGGCGATGACTTGACCGAAATCAGAGAAATTGACTTTACCCTGATTTTTCCCGATCAATCTCAGGCTGAGCAGAGTGCTTTGCATTTATTGCGTCAGGAACAGAAGGTTTCACTCTATCAGGAAGATGAAGAGGGCGATTTGCTGTGGGAAGTGGTGGTTCATATCACGATGCCACCGGACTATGCTGAGATTGTGGAAATTGAAACCTGGTTAAAGCAGGTGGCGCTACAGTTCTCCGGTCAATATGATGGCTGGGGCTGTATGGCTTGGGTAGATATTGAATCCTAAAAATAAAAAAAGAGTTGATGTGGCCTCTCACATCAACTCGAAGTGACCCGATTGTGCATCCTATTCAAATCCGTGAAAAATATAATTTTAGACTGTTGCGTCAGATCGGGTTTGATCTGCTTAAATCCCACTTATTAAAAACATCAAAATTTTAAAAAAATTATGAATAAACAATAGGTTAGATTTTTAATTTTTTGTTTTCTCAGTAAGAAATGGTTACGTTTTAAACCTTTTAATTCATAGCAAAATGCCTCAATGTGAACGTAAAACAAGATAGAACGTGACAAAACTGTCATATTCGATTAATTTTGTGCGGCTCAAAAAGGAAAAGGCAAAAGTTATGTCTTGGATGTTTATTGCTTTAGTCATGACAATTCTGCTCACTCCTGGACCGACCAATACCTTATTGGCCTCTTCTGGAATACAGGTGGGATTTCAAAAATCTTTACATCTGATTCCTGCAGAAGCACTAGGCTACTTGATCGCGATTAGTATCTGGGGGATTTTTGTGGATCGTGTGGCTGAAACTTTGCCCTTTTTACCCGCCCTGCTGAAATTACTGAGCGCAATGTATATTCTTTTTCTCGCTGTGAAGCTGTGGAAAAGTGCAGCGAATACCGACCTGAATAAAGTCACTATCATTGGGCCGCGTCAATTGTTCCTGGCTACGTTACTCAATCCCAAAGCTCTGTTATTTGCTTCAGCGGTTTTTCCGTTAGCGACTTGGAATAGTGTGCCTGTCTATATGCAGAATATGGTGGTATTTCTGCTGCTGTTGGTTCCCATTGCATTTTTCTGGGTCTTTATGGGGTATCTGTTGACCTCAAACAGGATCAGTTGGCTGAACCAGCGCAACCTGCAGCGTACTGCATCATTGATTCTGATCAGTTTTTCGGTTCCACTCAGCTATTCAGCGATGACCTCACTTTAATAACACAAGGCTGCATAAAAAATTGAGCGTTTTTCTTTAACGTTCAGTATGCCGTTTGGGAGATACTTGGCAGCCGCTGGACCGTCTCAGCATTAGCCGACCATGCCACGGCTCAAGTGCAATTTCTCAACAATTTCGTCCAGCTTTTTCAGCCGTTTAATCTCATCCCATAGGGCTTTGGCTTCCGGATAATGCTTGCTCATCATCCCCAGCCACTGCTTATAACGGCCGACCATCCCGATTTCAGTTTTGCTGGATCCACTCAAAAAGCGAATTTGCAATTCAATGAGATCAGTCCAGTGCAGTACTGGCTCATCAAGGTTTTGTCGGATACATTGGCTCAGGTCTGGGGTGGTGACAGCTCCCCGACCCAGCATCAGGTCTTCGCAACCTGAATCGCGTAAGCATTTCAAGGCATGCTGGTTGTTCCAGATTTCCCCGTTGGCGATTACATTGATGTTTAATGCTTCACGGATGGGTTGGATCTTTTCCCAATACGCCGGGGGAGTATAGCCATCTGCCTTTGTTCGGGCATGTACCGTCAGCCAGCTGGCACCTGCTGCCTGAATGGCATAGGCATTCTCCATCGTATGATTTTCGTCGAGGTAGCCCAAGCGCATTTTGGCTGAAACCGGAATATGCGCTGGAACGGCATCACGGACCGCTTTGACTAACAGGTGTACCACATCCGGTTCATCTAGCAGGATCGAACCACCGCGATGACGGTTGACGGTTTTTGCCGGACAACCAAAATTCAGGTCTATTGCGGGTGCACCCAGTTCGACTGCGCGGACGGCATTTGCTGCCAGCATTTCCGGGTTGTTACCTAGAAATTGTACGTGGACCGGAGTACCTGCTGCTGTCTTGCCTGCGGTTTTTAGTTCAGGGCAGTAGCTATAATAAATATGATCGGGCAATACGGTATCTGTAACCCGGATAAACTCGGTCACACACCAGTCAAAACTGCCGACATGCGTCAGCACGTCACGCATGATGGGATCGGTTAGACCTTCCATGGGTGCAAGGATGAGTTTCAAGACAGTTTGCCCTAGCGATCAAAAAACAGGGTTATACGTTTTTTTAACAGGGATGGCAAGTTCAGTATGGTGCTTTTAGTGAGGGATGGGAAAGTGGGCATTTCTACTTGGTGCTGACAGACTTTTTTCAGATAATGTCCGTGGTATTAAATAGGAATTTTTTGAATAAAAAATGATTTTAATACTTGCCTTAAAATCAAAGAATATAGGTTACAGATAGTTGTTCAATTACGTATTTTTTGATTTATAGTTCAAATGCCACATCGCGAAATAACCAGCAAACCAAATTCCTGGAATTAAAAGCAGTCCTAAACCGAATGCCAGTGTCAAGGAGAGAGCCAACGATGAAAGCAGAATTCCACAAAAAGATCCGAGGCAAACAATAATAGGATTAATTCTTTTATTCAGTAACCAGCCAATATTCATAGCAAATAATACTAGGATGGAAATCCAAACACTTAATGGAAAATAAAATTCTTCAAATAGTTGCTTGGATGTAAGCTCTGAAAGATGTGATAAGTTGGTGAGATGCTCAAAAAATATATAAATATTTCGTTTAGGTCCACCACCTGTTAAAGCTATATAAAAAAAGGGAAGTGTGGTTAACCAGGCAATCCAAGTAATTCCAACTTTTTTATTATCACTCATATTATTTTGCATTTTTATCTCATTTTATACGTTTAAACTTCAGATTATTAAGTATTACGTAAATTAATATAATACATGTTATGCGAAGTATTTTTAATTATTTATTTTAAATCAATTGGTTATAATTTTTTATTAATCAACCCAACCCGATTGGGCTTTTTTATGAATTGATTGCGTTTAATGATTGATAATTGATCAGTGTTCCACGGTCAATCTCTCACAAAATTAAAGAAAGCAAAATTAACGTCCCAAAATCATTTCCAGCACAAATTTGCTACCAATAAAGCCGATCGCCAACAGCATAAAGCCACTGAGGGTAAACCGGATGGCTTTTTGTCCACGCCAGCCTAAACGGTAATGACCAATCAACAGGATGCCGAAAACAAACCAGGACAGAATACTGAAGGTGGTTTTATGTGCCAGATGCTGGGCAAAGAAGTTATCAATGGTGAAAAAACCGAAGCCGAGTGCGATGGTCAGCAGGGCAAAACCGATCCCCAGCATGTCAAATAACAAGGATTCCATAGCCTGATAGGGGGGTAATAAATTGACCCAGAGGCGTTTTTGCTTTTTCTTTAACTCACGGTTTTGTACCCAAAGCAGAAGGGCATGCAAAGCAGCCATCAGCAAAATGGCATAGGCAGAAAGCGACAGCAGAATATGAATGTCCAGACTGAGTGAGTTTTCACTCATCAACTGGTTGGATTTACTCAGACCAAAGCCCAGAATCAGGCCTAGTGCAGCCACCGGAATACCGATCAGATTCAGTGCCATTACTGGGCGGTAATGACTGAACAATAGGCTGAGCAGCAACATCAGACCTGAGGTAAATGACATCAGGTTAAAAACGTCATAATTTACGCCCAACAGGGTGAGCATATCGCCAGATAAGATCAGGCCATGTAAAATGAGACCCAAACTTAACAGGATACTGATCAGTCCATGGTGGGGATGACGTTTTGACATCAGTTGCATTAACAAGTACCAAAATGCAGAGCTATAGGCAACAAGGGCCAAAACGAGATAAACCAAGGGGAGACTGATCATGTCAAACCTTTTGCGGGATGATGAAGATTCGTGATGTTAGAAGATATAAATTCTACGCGAACTAAAGTATCCTATAGCATCTTATGCATAAATTTTCTAATTGAAGAAAGATTTTTTTGCAACTAGCCATTTTAAGCGGATTTTGCAATGTTTGATACCTTAACAGAACGACTCACGCAGAGTTTAAGAAATGTTACTGGCTCAGGGCAGCTGACCGAAGATAATATTAAAGATACGTTACGTGAAGTACGTATGGCCCTTCTTGAGGCCGATGTGGCGTTACCTGTAACTCGTGAATTCATCGCGAAAGTTAAGGAACAGGCATTGGGCCAAGAAGTGATGAGTCAGCTTTCTCCAGGCCAGGCCTTTGTCAAGATCGTCTATGACGAATTGACCAAGATGATGGGCGAAGCCAACGAAACACTGGATCTTGCAGCTAAACCTCCTGTGGTGATCTTGTTAGCCGGTTTGCAGGGGGCGGGTAAAACCACTACTGCAGCGAAACTGGCCCGTTTCCTACAAGAGCGTCAGAAGAAAAAAGTAGCGATGGTGTCTGCCGACGTGTACCGTCCGGCAGCAATCAAGCAGCTACAGACCGTTGCGGGTGAAGTCGGCGCGATTTTCTTTGAATCCAGCGCGAATGAACAACCGATCACGATTGCCAATCGTGCCATTGAACAGGCCAAAATCCAGTTTGCCGATGTCCTGATTGTCGATACGGCAGGTCGTCTGCATGTCGATGAAGACATGATGGGCGAAATCAAGGAATTACACGCCGCGATCAAGCCAACCGAAACCCTGTTTGTGGTCGATGCCATGACCGGTCAGGATGCGGCCAATACCGCGAAAGCCTTTAATGATGCTTTACCACTGACAGGTGTGATCCTGACCAAAACCGATGGTGATGCGCGTGGTGGTGCGGCACTGTCTGTGCGTGCGATTACTGGCAAGCCAATCAAGTTCCTCGGTATGGGAGAAAAACTTGATGCCTTAGAGCCATTCCATCCGGAACGTGTGGCACAACGTATTCTCGGCATGGGTGACGTACTTTCTTTGGTCGAAGAAGTTGAACGTAAAATCGACAAAGAAAAAGCCGAAAAAATGGCGAAAAAATTGCAGAAAGGCGGCAGCTTCAATCTTGAAGACATGCTGATGCAATTTGAGCAAATGAAAAAAATGGGCGGTATGATGGGCTTCCTGGACAAACTTCCAGGCATGAGCAATTCCGGTATTCAGCAGGCACTTGAGCAGGCGAATCCAGAAAAGCAAGTGAAAAAAATGGAAGCGATTATCCAGTCGATGACGCCGAAAGAGCGCCGTAATCCGGACATCATCAACCCAAGCCGTAAAAAACGGATTGCAGCGGGTTGTGGTATGGATGTTTCGGAAATCAACAAACTGTTGAAACAGCACAGCCAGATGGCCAAGATGATGAAGAAATTTGCTAATCCATCAGGCATGAGCAAAATGATGCGTGGACTGGGCAATCTGCAGAAACAGTTTGGTGGTGGCGGTGCAGGAATGGGCCCATTGTTCGGTAATAACGAACCGAAAAAATAAGCTCAGTTCTCCCTCATAAAAAAGGCGTAATGTGCGCCTTTTTTTATGGGCTGAATTTAGCTGATTTCATTGAATTGTGGATGATGGCGCAAATAATGCTTTAAGCCATAGAGCAGTAAATCGGATTCAACCCGAGGTTGATACGGTTGCAGGAATTTGGCAAACAGTGCGGCATCACCGCCGGTGAGCACGAGCTGTTTCGGGGATTGCTGCATGATGTGTTCGATGGTGCTCAGCAGACCCAGCAAGATGCCATGATGCACGGCATCAATGGTATTTTGACCGGGACTAAGATCATCGAAAGCGCAATCCGGAATTTTAATACCTTTAGTGTTCTGAATCAGTGCATCACGCTGCAAGTACAGGTTGGGTAAAATATAACCGCCGAGATGCTGTAAACCCTGTACCAGATCAATGGTCAGGGCGGTGCCGCAGCCAATCACGCAAAATTCCTGATTCGGTTGAGCGACTGCTAATACCTGTAACCAGCGGTCAATCCCCAGTTGTTGTGGTTCCGCATAACCGCAGTGTAGGCCGGCATATTCGGCATGCACTTGGGCAAATACCACAGGAATATTCAGCTGGCTTAAAATTAGGCGAATGCGCTCGTTATTTTCACTGTCCAGAACTGAAGAGATGCCAACATTTTGTAAATGCTGGGTTTTAAAATGTTGGATCAGACCCAGCAGTAAATCAGCAGGGGATTGCAAATGCAGCTCTGCACCCTGCTCGATGACTTGCTGCTGTTCAGTAATCCAGTATTTGAGGCGAGTGTTGCCGATATCCAGCCATAAGTTTTTCATCTGTGTATCCATTCAGTTCAGGCTAGCCGGCGGAGGCGACCCTGATAAAACAGTTCAATTCCGTTTGTGGTTTCAAGTTGTACCGCACCATCATCCGCAATGCCACGGAAAATGCCGGTGCTGAGGCCGTGATGGTGTTCAAATTCTACGCTATCTCCCATAAAGCTGGCATGATGATTGAAACGTTGTGCCAGATTCGGGCAGCCATGATTAAACCATTGACCGGCCTGCTGAATCGCCAGATACAGTTCGGCAATCAGTTTTACCCGGTTGGGCTGCAACAGTCCAAGTTCAGTCAGTGAGCTGACTTGCTGATCCAGTTGATGCTCTGACATGGACGCAGTATTGACTCCGACACCAACAATCACCTGATGCGGTGACAGCGGTTCAATCAGGATGCCACCCCATTTGCCTTGTGGGCTGTACAGGTCATTTGGCCATTTCACTTGCAGGTTGAGGGGCTGCAGACTCGGCATTTGTAGAATATTTAAGGCAATTTCCAATGCCAGGCGTCCGTCTATGGGTGTTCCTAAGGACAGCAATGTGCTTAAATAAATATTCCCTTCCGGTGACACCCATTGTCGTTGTCGCTGTCCTCGTCCCTGAGTCTGCTGGACACTTGAGACGAGTACAGATGTGATTCCTTTTTGTGCAAACGCCCTTACATCATCATTGGTGGAGGTAGTGGTTTGTTTGAGTAATAAGACTTCAGGAAGCTGATGCTGCTCACTCAGTAATTGTCGAAGCTGGCGGGTCTCTAAATCCATTTGAATCTGAGAATAGTGGAAAATATTTATGGAGTTAATCATATATTTACTGATTGGTGCAATCGCTGGTTTTGCCGCAGGCTTGTTTGGCGTTGGTGGTGGCCTGATCATTGTCCCTATTCTGTATATCGTTTTTACCCAGTTGAATTACGATCCTTCCGTACTGATGCATATGGCCGTGGGGACTTCACTCGCGACGATTATCGTCACCTCGATCAGTTCAGTCTTGGCTCACCATAAACGTGGCGCTGTTATGTGGACGGTGTTTCGCAATCTGGCTCCTGGTCTGGTCATTGGTTCGTTTATTGGCGCAGGGATTGCCGACCGGATGGGTGGGCAACAGCTGCAGTTGGTCATTGGAACATTTGCCGTCTGGATGGCTTATCGGATGTTTAGTGGCGCCAAAGCGGCTGTAGACACGAGCCGTCATTTACCCTCTGCACCTATGCAAACCCTGGCGGGAGGTGGAATCGGCATTGCATCGGCGATTTTTGGTATTGGTGGCGGTAGCCTGACAGTGCCGTATCTGAACCGTCATGGCGTGGTTATGCAAAATGCCGTGGCCACTTCAGCAGCGTGCGGTTTGCCGATCGCGGTCGCTGGTGCAATTGGCTTCATGTGGTTTGGTTCCAATGAGCCAATTAACGTACCGAATGTGATTGGCTATGTGCATATTTATGCCTTTATCGGCATTAGCGTGATGAGCTTTATTACGGCGAAATTTGGCGCAAAAGTTGCACATGCTTTATCACCCGTCATGCTGAAAAGATGTTTCGCCGGTTTGCTGCTGACCGTGGGCAGCTATCTAGTTTATCAAGGTTTGACTCGATAATGAGGGTAGTGCTGGTGCGCAATGTGCCAGCACCTTGACCAAAAACACACAAAACTGATGTGACAAAGACATAGCTCACCCAGACTGAAATCCGCTACAACAGCTTTTCTCACGCTAATACTGAAAATAGTTCATAGCACATCGAATTGAGCGGAGTAGTGATGCAATTTCAAGACGTAGCAAGTCTGTCCGAACAGATTGCCCAGCAGATCAGTGAACAGATCATTCACGGTGAATTGCTGGAAGGCGAACGCATTCCTGAACTACGAATTGCGCAAGAGCTGAATGTCAGTCGGGGTTCGGTACGGGAAGCCTTGCTGCTCTTGGAGCGTACCCATCTGATCCAGATTTATCCGCGCCGCGGGGCGATGGTGTCGGAAATGTCACTGCAGCAGGTGCATCTGCTGTTTGACAGTAGTGCTCTGGTACTCGGTTATATGGTGCAAAGGTTGAGTGAGGGCTATAGTCCTGTGCATGTGCCAGATCTAGAGCAGCTTCGGCTGCAATTGCAGCAGTATGTGCAGGCCGGCCAAAGTGAATTTTTCTACGATGCGATTTTTCAGTATCTACAGCAGCAGGCTCAGCTGATTGACAATCCGTACATGACGCAGTTTTATCAGCAGTTGTTACCCTCCCTACGCCGTAGTTATTTTTTGACCCTGAACAGTGCACGGCGCGACTTACAGGTAGCATTTCAACTGTTCCAGCAGGTAATTGATGCAATTTTGATCCGAAAAACCGCTCAAGCCACTTTATTTATGCAGGATTTTTGCCGACACTTGCGTAACCTCGTGTTGGACTCCCTGACACGAATGAAACAAATTGAATTGGCTTGGGCGCGTTGTGCGCGCCAATGATCTGGACACTATGCGTTTAAGCAGTTTAAAACTTTCGGGCTTCAAATCCTTTGCGGACAGTACGACTTTACATTTCCGTGATAACCGGACCGCCGTCGTTGGCCCGAATGGTTGTGGTAAATCGAATGTCATTGATGCCATCCGTTGGGTGATGGGCGAATCCAGCGCACGGCAGCTGCGCGGTGGCAGCATGCAGGATGTCATTTTTACCGGGACAGCCAAACGCAAGCCGGTCGGTATGGCCAGTGTTGAACTGCGTTTTGAAAATACCTATGGCCAATTGGGGGGTGCCTATAATGCCTATACCGAGCTGGCAGTGCGCCGGCAGGTTAATCGGGATGGCAAGTCCGAATATTTTCTGAACGGGACACGCTGCCGCCGTCGTGATATTACCGACATTTTTTTGGGGACCGGTCTGGGGCCACGCTCTTATGCGATTATTGAGCAGGGCATGATTAACCGTCTGGTGGATGCCAAACCTGAAGAATTACGGGTATTTATTGAAGAGGCTGCTGGCGTATCGCGCTATCAGGCACGTCGCCGTGAAACCCTGCAGCATTTGGAACATACCACGCAGAATCTGGCGCGTCTGGAAGATATTGCCCAGGAACTGAAGTCGCAGCTGAAAACCCTGAAACGTCAGTCAGAAACCGCACTGCATTACAAACAGCTTGAGCAGCAGATTCGCAGCTTTAAAATTGAAATTCTGTCCTTTCAATGCACGCAGAGCCAGCGTTTACAGCAGGAATATACCCTGCAAATGACAGAAAGCGGTGAGCAGTTCAAACTGGTTCGTTCCGAACTGAATACCGTTGAGCATGACCTGGCCGCGACCAATGCGCTGTTTCAGCGTTTGATTCAGCAATCCACACCCTTACAAAGTGAGTGGCAGCAAGCCGAGAAAAAGCTGGCTGAACTGAAAATGAGTCTGGAGCAGAAACAGTCTTTGCTGCAGCAGAACACTGCAACGCTAGCACAACTGGAACAACAAAAAGCCCAAAGCAAAGAGCGGCGCCAACTGATTGATCTACAGCTTGAAACACTGCTACAGCAGCAGGAAGCATTGGCCGAGCAATTGCAAGATCAGGAACAGCAGCGTGAACAACGTGAACAGCAGCTGAAGATACTGAATGTGCAAAAGCAGCAGACAGTGCAGCAATTCGAGCAGATCAAGGCCCAGGTTGAAAAGTATCAGCAGCAGAAACTGCAGATGCAGGCTCAGATCGAACAGCTCAGTAAAAATATGCAGCGCTTGGAACAACAAAAGCAGACCTTACAACAGCAAAGCACCCAGCTCGAACAGCAATACCAGCCGGAAGAACTGCAGCAGTGGATGGATGAAAAGCTGCAGCTGACCCAGCAAGTGCAGCAACTCGAACAGACGCTACAGCAGGATAAGCAACAGTTAGAACAATTACAGGCAGACTATGCCCAGCAGAAAGCACGCTGTGCCGATCTGAAAGCTGCTGTTCAGGTACTGCAATCTGAACAGAAAAACCTGCAGCGTTTAGTGGTGAAGAGCAGTCCACAACAGCAACAGCAGGCCACACAATTGATACAGGTGCTGAAACTGCAAGAGGCAGCCCAACCGCATGCTGCGCTGATTGAAAAATTACTGGCACAATGGCTGGCGGCACAGGTGCTAGATATTGATATGCCTTTTCAGCCACAAGTCGCGCGCCAGTTAAAAACAGCCCTGACCGAACAAAGGCTGCAACTGGGGCATTTGGCCTGCTTGGCGGATTGGATTGCTGAACCTGCCCATTCACTGTGGCAGCAGATTGGGGTTGCAGACACTTTGCAAGACGCTTTGATCTGGCAAAATCAGCTACAGGCTGGCCAGTCCATTTTAACCTTGGATGGTTATCAGGTGGGGCCGGATTGGGTGATTGGCTTGCTTTATGATGAAAATAGTCAAGCTAGGCAGGGTGCTCTCAGCCACCGCATCCGCCTGCAGGAAATCGAGCAGGCTCTGACCGAGCAGCAACCGGAATGGCAACAGGCTGAGCAAAGCCTACTGGATTATGCTGAGAAAATTAAAGCAGCTCAGCAGACATTAACCACTCAGCAGGCCCGCTTGCAACAGCAACAGCAGGCTGTACAGCAGCTCGAAATGCAAATCGTGAAATGGCAGGCCAGTGCCGAAGCCTTTAGCGTGCAAAAACGTCAGCTGATCGAACAGTTGCAACAGTTGGATGTGCAGTACGAAGAAGATGCCATGCAACGTGATGATCTGGAGATTGATCTGCATGCAGTCGCTTTAAAATTGGAACAGCAACTGCCAGATTATAAAGCCCTGCAGTATCAGGTTGACGAGCTCAGTGAACAGGCTGAGTCCGAACAGAGAAATTACCAGCAACTGCAACAGAATGTCGAACTGCAGCGCCGTCAGCTCAGTCAGATCCAACAGCAGATTGAATTGCTGGAAAAAGACCAGTCTTTTCTGCACACCCAGCAACAACAGATTCTGCTGCAAATGGAGCAGGCGAAAAAATTTGTTGACCCGATTCAGCTGGAATTACCTACCTTGCAAGGTGAGTTTTCCGAGCAGTACCAGCAAACCGAAAAATTGCAAAAACACTGGAATGAATGGCAGCTTGAACTGAACAGCGTGCAGGAAAAACAGCAGCAGCTGACTGAACAGCGTCATCAATATCAGCAGCAGGATGAACAGCTGCGTGAAAAACTCGAACAGCAGCGTTTGGCTTGGCAAGCCAGCAAATCAGATCTGGCACATTATCGCGAACAGCTGCAGGCACTCGAAAGTGAAATTCTGCCAGACTGCAAGATTGATCTGACCCAGCATCAGCAACAACTGGAAAAAGCCCAGCAACAGTTCGCCAAACTCGGTGCGGTGAACTTGGCCGCATCGCAGGAATATGAAGAAGTTGCTCAGCGCTATGACGAGTTGAACCATCAGATTCAGGATTTGGAAAATACGGTTGAGCAGCTGAGACAGGCCATGAAAAGTATTGATCAGGAAACCCGTAAGCTGTTTATGTCGACGTTTGAGCAGGTGAATGCTGAACTACAACAGCTGTTTCCCAAAGTTTTTAATGGCGGAGAAGCCAACCTGACACTGGAAGATGACTGGCAATCCGGGGTAAAACTCATGGCCCGTCCTCCAGGCAAACGTAACAGTTCCCTGGCCTTACTGTCAGGTGGAGAAAAAGCATTGACTGCACTGGCTTTGGTGTTTGCTATTTTTCGGCTGAATCCGGCACCGTTCTGTGTACTGGATGAGGTGGATGCTCCACTGGATGATGCCAACGTACAACGGTTTTGTAATTTGGTAAAAGAACTTTCTGAACAGGTACAATTCATTTACATTACACATAATAAACTTGCAATGACGATGGCAACCGATTTATTGGGTGTTACCATGCCTGAACCGGGAACATCAAAATTAGTCACTGTAAATTTGGAACAGGCAAAAGAATACGGTTTAGTCGTGGAGGCATAAAAAAAATGGAAATCAACACCATCATTGGCATTGTGATCGCAGTGATCATCATTCTGCTGGGTCTGAGGATGATACTGAAAAAGCCGAATGATGCCGCCCCTTCGCTTGATTCTGAATTACACGTTGATCCTGACAGTAACCAGCCGGTGATTCCGCGTCATGTGCGTGATCAGCTGCCGGTTGCCGAGCAGCCGGAGAACCGCATTGAACCGGTACTCAGCACGACCAAACAACCAGAAGAAGCTGCTCCACCTGCTTCTGCTCAGGATGAAACGCCAGTTGCTCCGTCCTCTACAGCAACCGTCGAAGACCATACGCCAGAGACTGAACCTGCCAAAGCGGATGCTGTAGATCAAGAACCAGATGTAGCGGTGAAAAAAAGCGCGAGCGAAAAAGTTGAGCCGGAACTTAGCCTCAATCCCGAGTTGGAAACAGCACAAATCTCTGACTTTGATGGTGATAGCAGTATTCTGGATGTGCATTTGCATGAACAACAACGCCAGGATGATGAAAGCGCTTTGGCTAATGCCCAGTACATTATCGCGCTGAATGTCTATCCGAACCCACGTCGTGCTTTATCAGGTGATAAGACACTGAAAGTATTGATGAAATATGGCCTGCGTTATGGCGAGATGTCCTGTTTCCATCGTTATCTGGAAACGAATGAGCCAAGCCCGCTAATGTTCTCGGTCTTGCGTATTACTGATGAAGGCCCGGCTGGTTTTGATTTGGAAACCCTGTCGACCGAACAGGTTCAAGGTCTGGCGTTCTTTCTAGCGTTACCAAACCCGCATGCACAAACCGGTTTTGATATGATGGCCAGCATTGCCGGCCTGATCGCCCGTGAAATTGAGGGCAAGGTGTACGATGAGAATAACTTGGAATTCACGCCACAGCTGAAAGAACACTGGCGTCATCAAGTGATTGATTATCGACCAGCTCAGGAAAACGTTTAAACAGTTCACAGCATCTTCTTATATAATGCTGGGCAGTCAAATTGAGGGCGGATTATCCGCCCTTTTGTATGGGGAACACTATCATGACATCCGCTGTGGTCGCGCAAATGCGCCAACTGATTCAACTGATTGCCAAGCACAATCACGCTTACTATGTCATGGATCAGCCTGTTATTTCCGATCACGAATATGATGCCCTGTTTCAGCAGTTGAAAGCTCTGGAACAGCAATATCCAGCACTGATCCAAGCCGATACGCCAACGCATAAAGTTGGGGGTAAAGCGCTGTCGAAATTTGAAAGTGTGACCCATGCCGTACCGATGCTGTCATTGGGCAATGTCTTTAATCAGGATGAACTGTTTGCTTTTGCTCGCCGCGTAGAAGAACGGCTGCCTGGGCAAGAGGTGACTTATGATGTTGAGCTGAAACTCGATGGGCTGGCCATTTCCTTGTGGTATGAAAATGGTGTGCTGGTGCGTGGGGTAACCCGTGGTGACGGAGAAACCGGAGAAGACATTACCCAGAATGTCAAAACCATCCGTAACTTGCCGAAAGTGCTGACTTCGACTGACATCGAAATTCCGCGTTTACTGGAAGTACGTGGCGAAGTGTTAATGCCGAAGTCGGGTTTTGAAAGACTCAACGCCGAGCAGGAAGCCAAAGGAGAGAAGACCTTTGCCAATCCGCGTAATGCCGCTGCAGGCAGTTTGCGCCAGCTTGATCCTGCGATTGCTGCTGCGCGCCCATTGGCCTTTTATGCCTATGGCATTGCACAATGTGAACCTTCAAACGGTTTACAGTCCATGCATGAAAGTTTGCAGTGGCTATTCCAACTTGGCTTCGAGATTGCAGAGCGCCAGTTCCTGTGTCCTTCGATTGTTGAAGTGCAGCGGTTGTATGAGCAAATCCAGCAGGAACGGCCAAATCTGCAGGTTGAAATTGATGGTATGGTGATTAAGGTCGACAGCCTGAAACAACAGCAGCAGCTCGGTTACTTAAGCCGAGAGCCACGTTGGGCCACCGCCTACAAATTTCCGGCTGTTGCAGCCTTGACCATTGTTGAACAGATTGACTGGCAAGTTGGACGTACCGGTGTTTTAACACCAGTTGCACGTCTCAATCCAGTATTTGTCGGTGGGGTTACAGTGTCCAATGTGACCTTGCACAACATCGGTGAAATCCATCGTCTGGATGTGCGCGTGGGCGATACGGTCAGTGTTTACCGTACCGGTGACGTGATCCCCAAAGTGGAAAAAATTTGGCCAGAGTTCCGTCCAGATGATGCACAGGTGGTCCATTTGCCGGCTGAATGTCCAGTCTGTGCTTCTCCGGTGGTGATGCCTGAAGGTGAGGCACTGGCGCGCTGCTCCGGCGGTTTGTACTGTGCGGCACAGCGTATTGAAGCCATTCGCCATTTTGTATCGCGCAAGGCGTTGGATATTGAAGGGTTGGGTGATCGTTGGGTGGAATCATTACTCAACCTTAACCTGCTGAATAATGTTGCAGATATCTATCATTTGTATGAGCATCGCCAGACTTTGCTCGGCATCGAAAAGATGGGAGAGAAATCGGTTCAGAACTTGATCGATGCCATTGAGAACAGTAAAAAAACCACGCTGGCACGTTTTATCTATGCGCTCGGAATACGCGGTGTGGGGGAAACCACGGCACGCATGTTGGCGAATACCTTCCAGACCTTTGAAGCCTTACAGCAGGCGGATATTGATGCTTTGAAAAAAACCCCCGATGTGGGGGATATTACGGCGGAGTGGATTGTCGACTTCTTCCAGGCACCGCATAACCTGGAAGTGATTGAACGTCTGCTGGCTGCCGGGATTCATTGGGATGCGCCAACGGCACCGAGCCGCCAGCCCCTCAATGGTGAAAGCTGGGTACTGACCGGAACACTGGCGCTCATGACCCGGGATCAGGCAACGCAAATGCTACAGGCTTTAGGGGCACGTGTTAGTGGTAGTGTATCCAGTAAAACCAAATGTGTGGTCGCGGGTGAAAAGGCGGGATCCAAACTGGAAAAAGCTGAAAAACTGAATATTCCCGTACTCGATGAAAATCAGTTTATCGAGTTGATGAAAACTTATGGTCAAGAACTTTAATGTCATGCTTGTTAGCTGAATCTTACATAGTCGCTCCTCATTTTCGATGAGTAAATCAGGGTAGAGCGCACAAGCCTTGCTGATCTGTTGTTTCAGCTGGTCAAAATTGATAGCGCTTAAATCCGGACGTAGTAATTTTTTGGCATCAATTTTGATGTCCAGACCATGTAAACCGGCAATCGGAATGGGTAATGAGGCCAAGAGTTTCTCGGCTGTCGTGAGATCACGTCCGGTCACCGCAATCACCGGGGTAGTCTGTTCGATACAATGTCGTAAGAGCTGTAACGTTGCCGGTGGAATAAAACTGTGTTGCGGATTGTCCTGGAAAGCAGCCAAGGTGCCATCAAGGTCTAAAAACAGGCAATAGGTCTGAGTAGTAAAGTTTAGGGTGTCAATCAGATCGAGAGGATGAGAACAGTTTGGCGCTAAAAAAGTATCATCCAGCGGGCTAGCCATAAAATTGTCCTGATCATTTTCTAAAGCTGTTGATTTCTTTTAGCATTAGAAAATGTGCTCAGGTCAGAATTTAGTATTTTGCCTACACAATATTAACTAGCCTTACATAGTCGGTTCATATTCATAACATCCTGCTTGAGGAACTCGGGATGTGAGTGTCAGCTTTTTAAAATATGCTTGGAAAATGAAGGAATTAAAAATGATTGAATAGAAATTGGATCAGGTTAAGTTGTGTAACCGATTTAAAATTTACTTACATTTATATGGCGGCTACGACCGAATGCCATATTTCTTTGACATTCTTGATGGGTTTGTGTAACACGATGTCATCCTGATAAATTAACTACAAAAAAATCCTGAGTAAAATAATATGCAAAAACAAATAATTAAAAGCTTATCGCCGATCTAAATGCGTATGTTTCTCATTTTAATTTTATAAAAATCATAAACTTACATAATTTTAATTTTGCATTTGTGCTTGAACTTACTCATAATAAAGAGCAAAACAGTTTGGAGATGAGCTTATGCGTGGCAATCCAGAGGTCATAGACTATTTAAATATGTTGATCGGTGGCGAGCTGGCAGCCCGGGATCAATACCTGATTCACTCACGCCTGTATGAAGATTGGGGTCTCACTAAAATTTTTGAACGTATTGATCATGAGATGCAGGAAGAAGCTTCCCATGCTGATGCGATCATCCGCCGTGTGCTGTTTTTGGGGGGTACACCCAATATGCAGCGTGAAAACATTAAAGTCGGTACCGATGTCGTGAGCTGTTTGAATGCTGATTTGGCACTCGAATATCACGTGCGTGAAAAACTGGTCACCGGTATTCGCTTATGTGAAGAAAAAGGCGATTACATCAGTCGTGATATGCTGAAACAACAGTTGTCTGATACCGAAGAAGACCATACTTATTGGCTGGAAAAACAGTTGCGTCTCATTGAATTAATCGGCTTACAAAACTATATTCAGTCCCAGATTTAATCCAGTTTTTTGCAATTCAGGCCCAATCTTGTATTGGGCTTTTTTACGGCTGCGTTTTAGCAAAAAACAGCGTATAGTCCCAATAAAAATGCGCCGCAAGAAAGGAAGAGAGCACATGCTAAATATCTTGTTGATCACCGGTTGGGGAATGGGAACTGCTGTGTTACATCCCTTAAAACATGCACTGGAACAACATGATATTCAGGTTGAGCTGAGCGATATTTTTCCTGCACAAAAGGCTGAAGTTCTCGCACAATATATCGAGAAAGCGCGCGGTGCTGATGTGCTTATGGGGTGGTCGTTGGGGGGCGAGTTGGCCATGCTTTTGGCCGATGCCATCTATCAACAGCATGGGGAGGCTAAGCCACTGATTACTCTAGCCAGCAACCCTTCTTTTGTGGCCCATTCGCATTGGCATTGTGCGATGCCCAAAGAGACCTTTCAAACCTTTCAGGAATCCTTCCAGCGCTTACCGGCACAAACCCTGAAGCGTTTTATTGCCCTGATCGCCATGGGCAGTGCTAGCGCTAAAGAACAGCAGAAAATGCTGCAACAATTACAGGATCAACCCAATCATCAACTGTTACAGGATGGGCTTGAACTGTTGGCCCAGTTAAATCTGGTGGAAAAACTCGAACATTATCCGGGTGCCCAACTTCACTTATATGCTGAGCAGGATGCACTGGTTCCTCACCAGATCGTCGCGAAAATGCAGAAATTGCCTGCAAAAAATCTGCAGGTAAAAGTTCTGAAACAGGCTGCACACAGTTTTCCCTGCTTTGAAACTGACTGGACAGTACAGCAAATTTTGGGTTTTTGTGCAAATTGGCAGAAAAATTGATATGGCTTGGAGTTTCTGGCAATTTCTTTTCCTATCCTGCAAGTTTAAGATGTATGGCATGAATAAATGTCTTGAAAAGCAGCGTGTGGGTTAAGGATGACCGATCTATTTGACCAGAACCATCTATGGCATCCCTATACATCGATGCTCAATCCTTTGCCGACCTTTAAGGTAAAAAAGGCGTATGGTGCGACAATTGAACTTGAGGATGGCACTACTTTAATTGATGGCATGTCCTCATGGTGGTGTGCGATTCATGGCTATAACCATCCTGAGCTGAATCAGGCAGTACGTGACCAGTTAGAGAACATGGCACATATCATGTTTGGTGGCTTGACGCATGATCCTGCAATTGAACTCGGCAAATTACTCCTGCAAATTACCCCGCCCAGTTTAGACAAAATTTTCTATGCCGATTCTGGCTCTGTAGCGGTTGAAGTTGCCCTGAAAATGGCGGTGCAATACTGGGCTGCACGGGGTTTCAGTCAGAAGAGCAATTTCATCACCACACGTTCCGGCTATCATGGCGATACCTGGAATGCTATGTCAGTATGTGATCCTGTGACTGGCATGCACCAGATTTTTGGCTCAAGCCTACCGAACCGGTTGTTTGTGCCTGCACCGCAGAGCCGGTTTCATGGTGATTGGAATGCTCAGGATATTCTGGAGCTGGAACAAACTCTAGCCCAACATCATGACAGTATCGCAGCGCTGATTATTGAGCCGATTGTGCAAGGTGCAGGCGGGATGCATTTTTATCATCCTGAATATTTGCGTCAGGCCAAACAACTCTGCGAAAAATACAATATTCTGTTGATCTTTGATGAGATCGCCACCGGTTTTGGCCGTACCGGTAAACTGTTTGCCTGGGAGCATGCCCAGGTTGAGCCAGATATTATGTGTATCGGCAAGGGACTCACCGGGGGATACATGACCCTGTCAGCAACCTTGACCACACAGCATGTGGCCGAAACCATCAGTCAGGGCGAAGCCGGTGTGTTTATGCACGGCCCGACCTTTATGGCCAATCCACTGGCCTGTGCCGTGGCATTGAAAAGCACCCAATTGTTAGTGTCACAAAACTGGCAAGCCAATATTCAACGCATTCAACAACAGTTACAGCAAGGTCTAACCGCATTGGCTCAACTGCCACATGTGGCAGATGTCCGCATTTTGGGGGCAATTGGGGTAGTGGAACTCACGGTTCCCGTAGAGATGAAAACGTTGCAACAGCAATTTGTCGCGCGTGGAATCTGGGTGCGCCCATTTGGCAAACTGGTCTATGTGATGCCACCCTATGTGATTACATCAGCTGAGCTGGACAAGCTGCTGCAGCAGCTTGTGGCGGTGGTGAAAGATATGCAAGGAGAAGTCATCCATGAGTCTGCTTGATCATTATGCAGAGCAGCTTGATCAGCTGAAACAGCAGGGGAATTTTCGTCAGTTTACGCCGCACCAACAGGCCGGCAAGCAAATCCGGATTGCCGGGCAAGACATGCTGAATCTGTCATCCAATGACTATTTAGGACTAGCAGCAGACCTCCAGTTACGTGAGCAGTTTTTTGATCAGTTGCCTGTGGAACAGCGCCGTCTCACCTCATCTTCATCTCGTTTGCTGACCGGTAATTTCCCGGAATATGAGGCGTTTGAGCAACAGCTCAGTCAGGCATTTCAGGGGCGCGCTGCATTATTGTTTAACAGTGGCTATCACATGAATATCGGCATCTTGCCAGCGTTGGCGGATGCCAGGACCCTGATTTTGGCTGATAAGTTGGTGCATGCCAGCATTATTGATGGGATTCGTTTATCTGCAGCCAAATATGTACGTTACCGTCACAACGATTTGGTACATCTGGAACAGTTATTACAGCGCTATCAGGATGATGACAGTTTTGACCGTATTATCGTGGCGACTGAAAGTATTTTTAGTATGGATGGTGACGAAACTGATCTGGCCCAGCTGGCTCAGCTCAAACAGCGCTATAGCAAAGTGATGTTATATGTCGATGAAGCGCATGCTATCGGGGTACGTGGCGAGCGTGGACTGGGCTGTGCTGAACAATATCAGGTGATGGATCAGATTGATTTGCTGGTGGGCACCTTTGGTAAAGCATTAGCTTCGGTCGGTGGCTATCTGATTTCAGCGCCAGTCATCCGTGATTATTTGGTTAATAAAATGCGCCCGCTGATTTTTAGTACCGCACAGCCACCTTTATCGATGGCCTGGGGAAATTTTATTTTTCAGCAGATGCAGCACATGCCAGAAAAACGTCAGCATCTGGCCCAACTCAGCCAACAGTTAATTCAATCCATTCAGTATAAGGGATTTGCCTGTCCGGCCAGTTCTCACATCGTACCGGTGATTATTGGGGATAGCCAAAAAGCCGTGGACTATGCCAAACAGATACAGCAACAGGGCTTTTACGTCATGCCTGTACGTCCACCAACCGTGCCACAAAATAGCGCCCGTTTAAGGATCTGCTTAACTGCCTTGATCCAGCCACATGACCTTGATGCTTTGGTTGCTTGCCTGTGATTTTGGATAAACACAACATCGCGCAACGTTTTGCACGTGCTGGGCAGAGTTATCAGCGCCAGGCTGTCGTACAGCAGAAAATTGCCCAGCATCTGGCAGAGCAGATTGCCGTGTTTTGTCCCGAGTCTTGGTCAAAGGTATTTGAAATGGGTTGCGGTTCTGGATACCTTACCCGGCAACTGCTGAACCAACGCAGCCTTCCTCATTTGTACCTGAATGATCTCTATTCACAGGTACAACAGCATTTTCAGGATCTTTCATCCGTACAGTGGTATCTCGGTGACATTGAGCAAATCCGCTGGCCTGATGCACTGGATGCAATTGTTTCCACTTCGGCTTTGCAGTGGATAGCTGATCTGGATGCAGTGTTCCGTCATTGTTATGCCAGTTTGCTGCCGCAGGGAGCTTTGTGTTTTTCTAGCTTTGGACCGGAAAATTTACTGCAAATCAAGCAGTTGACCGGACAGGGTTTGCATTATTTCACTCTGGAACAGTTGCGTGAAAAGCTACAAGCAGCCGGTTTTGAAATTCTGTACTTAGAGCAACAGCGACAGCAGCTGTATTTTGCTCAACCACAAGCGGTATTGCAGCATCTCAAGGCGACGGGTGTGACGGCAACCAACCGCAGCTATCGCTGGACTAAACAGAGTCTGCAACAGTTTTATCGAGGTTATCAGCAATTCAGTACTATCGGTGATCAGGGAGAGGTGTTGTATCCACTGACTTATCATCCGATTTATTGTATTGCCCGGAGACGTGTATGAGTGCGCAGTTATATTTTGTCAGTGGAATTGATACCGGAATTGGCAAAACCTATACCACCGGCTATTTGGCCAAATTATGGAATCAGCAGGGGCTACGCACCATTACGCAAAAACTGGTGCAAACGGGCAATATCGATGTGTCTGAGGATATTGAAGTTCACCGCCAGGTGATGGGAATGGGCTGGTTTGTGGAAGACCAGGAAAAATTGACCATGCCTGAGATCTTTAGTTATCCGGCTTCGCCGCATTTGGCCAGCCAGATTGATGGTCGTGAGATTGACTTTAGCAAAATCAGCGCCGCGACAGAGCAGTTGGCCCAACGTTATGATGCAGTGTTGCTAGAAGGTGCTGGCGGTTTGATGGTGCCGCTTACACAAGACATGCTGATGATTGATTATATTGCCCAGTATGATTTTCCTGTGATTCTGGTCAGTTCAGGACGTTTGGGGAGTATCAACCATACCTTACTGAGTCTGGAAGCCATGCTGGCCCGTGGTTTGAAATTGCATGCTTTGGCCTATAACCTGAAAGATGAATCACAAGACAAATTGATCTCGGACGACACACGTCAGTATTTGCACAATTATGTGGCTCGTCATTTTCCAGAGGCACAATGGATCGATATTCCCGTGTTGGCAGCAGCCGAATAAACCGGACATAAAAAAGCCGCAATTCGCGGCTTTTTTATTACAGCATTCAACTCAGAACTTTTTAAAGGTCTTATTGGTGCCGAATGGCTTGCGTGGTGCATTTTCATCACGACGCGGCTTAAAACCTTGCTGCTCATTACGACGTTCACGATTGCCAGCATAACCATTCTGGTTATTTTCATCAGTGTCACGGCGTTGCTGACGTAAAAAACCACCACGGCGTGCAGCCATTGGTTTTTCTTGCATACGTTCATTACGGCGTTTTGCCATGCCGTACAGACCTGTGCCTTGACGTGGCTTCAGCTCGACCAGTTTGGTCAGTGCATCAATGTCATTTTTATCCAGTTCCATCCAGCGACCGGTACGCAATTCACGCGGTAGAATTACAGTACCATAACGGGTACGCAACAGGCGGCTGACTTTCAGACCCTGAGATTCAAAAATACGACGGACTTCGCGGTTACGGCCTTCTTTTACCACCACTTGATACCAGCGGTTAATACCATCACCGCCAATTTCCGAGAAAGACTCAAACTTGGCCGGGCCATCATCCAGTACTACGCCATTGAGCATGTTGTTGCGAATTTGTGGTGTCACTTCACCCATCACACGTACTGCATATTCGCGTTCGATTTCATTCGATGGATGCATCAGGCGGTTGGCCATTTCACCGTCATTGGTAAACAGTAAAAGACCAGTGGAGTTGATATCCAGACGACCCACCATGACCCAACGGTCATTAGAAATCGGAGGGAGGTGATCAAACACGGTTGGACGTGATTCCGGATCGTTACGTGAACAGATTTCACCTTCAGGTTTGTAATAGATCAGCACACGACGACGAATTTCATCTTCAATCTGGAACTGAACTTTACGGCCATCGATGCGAAGTTCATCACCGGGTTCGATCCGTTCACCCACTTGAGCAATCTGACCGTTGACACTAACGCGACCTGCGGCAATGACCTCTTCCATATAGCGGCGAGAACCCAATCCAATTCGCGCTAATACCTTTTGCAATTTTTCACTCATGACAGCATAACCTTAGAAATAATCATCAACAGTTCACCTATTCACGACTTGGATGCATGTGCATCTAGCGCCATGAAAACTTCCTTGGCATCCTGCAGGGGAGGCAATTGGCCTAAAGAGGTCAGGCCAAACGCATTTAAAAATTGTGGCGTTGTGATTAACAACGCAGGTCTTCCCGGGAGTTCACGGAAGCCAGATTCCTTGATCCAGTTCCAATCAAATAATGTTTTCAGAATTTGACTATTATTCGAAACTCCACGAATTTGTTCAATATCTGCGCGAGTGACCGGCTGGTGATAAGCGATCACGGCAACAGTTTCCAGTAATGATGGGGACAGTTTGGTCGGACGTTCCGGCCAGGTTTGTGCAATTACATTACGATATTTTGCCCGTACTTGGAATCGAAATCCTTGTGCGGTTTCTACCAACTCAATCGAGCGGCCATGTTGTAATACTGCAAGTTGCTGTAAATACTGACGTAATTGCTGTTTGTTGTATTGGTTCTGAAAAGCTTCTTTCAGACGAGCGAGAGAGACAGGCGCATCGCTAGCAAAAACAATCGCCTCAATCTGCATCAATACTTCATGATGTAAATCGCCTAAAGACAATGCGGCATTCTGGTCAATGCTCATGCAGCCGCTCCTTGAATTGCTAGAGGTGCTTCTACGCCACTCGCCACAATACGAATTTTTTGCTGGCGGGTGAGTTCGAGAACGGCCATAAAGGTCACAACCATGCCCATTTTACCCTGACTCGGTTTCAGTAATTCTACGAAGCTTAAAACCTCACCGGACGCTATTTTGTCTTCAATAAATGCCAGACGTTCTTCGAGCAGAACAGGTTCCTGGTGGATTTGGTGAACAACAGGTTCCGGACGGTTAAACACACAAAACAGCGCATCGCGCAGGCTGTTGACATCATAGCCTTCATACACCGGCGTGTTATGTCCTAAATGGACATGGGTGCTAAAGATATCGCGATCTAGAACGGGCATTTGTCCCAGACGTTCAGCAGCCTGTTTAATACGCAGATAAGTTTCTAGACGGTCAATCAGCTGCTGCTTCGGGTCTTTTTCCAGCTGGATCGTACTTGGTTTGGGGAGGAGCAGCCGGGATTTGAGATCTGCCAGCAGCGCAGCCATGACCATGTAATCGGCAGTGAGTTCAATATTCAGCGACTTCATGCTGTCCATATAGGACAAGTATTGCGTTGCAATTGGTGCAATATCGAGTTGCAGCAGGTCAAAACCATTTTTTTGAATCAGGTAAATCAGGAAATCAAGCGGGCCTTCAAAATGCTCAAGCAGAATTTCGAACGCGGCGGGAGGGATGTATAAGTCCTCCGGCAGGGTTTCTTGCCATGCATCCAAAACACGGATGTGAGGAGCTTGTTCCATAAGAGGCTGGATAGCTTGATTCATGACAGTTATAGGCCACGCGAATTTTCAAAGGCATGTTGGAAGCAACTTTGGCACATCTTGTGGTGCAGAGTGACACAGATGAAAAGGAACCAAAGAGCACAGATAGAGTGCGTTTATTGTAACCGAAAAGCCGGTTTGAAAACATGACTTCCACAGGGAAAAGCAAAAAAACATCGAAATAAATACCAGTTATTTATTTCGATGATAGGGTGCTATGGCTGAGTAGCGTATTTATTCAAAAGCACTGACATCACCAACACCACGACGGATCACTTGTGGATACTCACCAGATAAGTCCACAACACTCGTGGTGGTAAGGGTGCCAAGTCCGCTGTCGATAAACACATCAATGCGTTTGCCTAACTGCATTTCAATTTCATAAGGGTCATCCAGCGGATCTTCCTGTCCAGGTAGAATTAATGTACTGGTCAGTAGGGGCTCACCTAATTCTTTCAATAAGGCTTGGCAAACCGGATTGCTGGGGATACGCAGACCAATGGTTTTCTTTTTGGGGTGCATCAAACGTTTGGGTACTTCACTCGTTGCCGGCAGAATAAAAGTGGTAATAGCAGGCGTGTTCGCTTTCAGCAAACGGTACATGGCATTGTCTACCTTGGCATAGGTGGCAATATCCGATAAGTCGCAGCACAAAATTGCATACTGGTGTTTTGGGCCCAAGTCACGGATCTGCGCAATACGCTCCATGGCGTTTTTATTCCCAATCTGGCAGCCAATGGCATACGCTGCATCTGTCGGGTAGACCACCACATCGCCCGCACGAATGCGCTCAACGGCTTGTTGGATCAGGCGCGGTTGAGGATTATCCGGGTGTACTCTCAAATGTAGCATCGGTGCCTCCGGTATTTTTGAACATGCTTATAGTTTTATTATGGAACCAGGCCTTAGTGTGATGCAATCTTTAGCAAGTTGATTTTCTGTGATTTAATCCAGTAACTCCCGCTGAAATTCATCTGCTTGTAGCATTTTTCCCTGTCGTGTACATAAACAGATACATTGAATCAAGCGTTCAGCATCACGTGGTAATTTTGCTGTTCCGTTAAAGTAGGCTTGTAGCTGTGTATAGACATTGTCTTTAAAGCTACGACCATTTCCTCCCTCACCGGTGAGATTGTCTAAAGAAACTCTAAACTTGCGGCCAAAGGCTTGGGCAAACAGCCATTCAATCGCCTGCGGTTTAATCTCGACTTTTTCGAATTCCACCTGCTGTTCCTGACTGCGGCCGTCGGGTGCATACCAGTATCCCAAATCTGGTAACAAGCGGCGTTGTGCACCGGCAATCGTCCAGTGGCTGATTTCATGCAGGGCACTATTAAAAAAGCCATGAGCAAATTCAATCCTTGCAGGCTGGCCATCCTGTGCAGGGAAATACTCGGGTTCACCACAGCCTTTGACTAAAACGACATTGTGGTGGGAAAACCAGTGATTAAAGTGTAAGATAAGCCAGTCAACTTGCTCTGCTTCTGTTTGCAAACTAGACCATGCCGAAAGTTGCACCGGTTCTAAACCTGCTCCAGAATCAGAAGTTGGCAAGATGCGAACGAGAGACGAAGTTGTGACTTCTGGTTGCGGTTGCAACGGATGCATAACGAAATAAACCCAAATGTTCTGTCTAAATAAGTGCAAAATTGTATCTTAATCTTTGACAGAGTACTGATGAATTTGTAGAATTGCCGCCTTAATTATGTCAGCAAATACCTTTCCGGCACAGATTGAGCCGTTTAAATGGGCTGAACAGGGCTTTACATGGTCAGGTACCCTGCCATTGTCTCGCTTTGCTCGTATTGCTCGTGAAGCTGTTGGATCAATTGATAATCAATTGATCAACATAGACTGTAAGCTATCAATGGATGCTTATCATCGAATCGTGTGGTTAGATGGTCACGTTGAAACGAAAGTACCAATGGAATGCCAGCGTTGTCTGGATCCTGTTGAAGTTCCTCTCGTTTCAGACTTTCATCTTGCGCTTGTCGATGACGAGTCACTGATAGAGCGCTTGGATGAGGATGCTGATTTCATCGTTTTAGGTGAAAGCGAGTCTACGACGAAAGGAGATTATCTCACGCCGTCGACCATAGATTTGCTCGCACTGCTAGAAGATGAACTGTTATTGCTGTTGCCACTTTCACCTAAGCATGACGCTTGTGAACTGAAGCATCAGCCTGCCATTCAGGACATTGTCGAAGAAAAACGGGATAATCCGTTTGACGTTTTGGCAAGTTTGAAGGGTAAACTTAACTCGTAAAACATGTTATACTTGTAGAGTTAAGACATCTGAATTTGTTCTGATCCATTGTTTTCGATTTTTGTAAGGAGCCATCATGGCCGTTCAGCAAAACCGTAAAAGTCGCTCTCGCCGTGACATGCGCCGTTCACATGACGCTTTAACCGAGAATGCATTAACTGTAGACCAAGCTACTGGTGAAACTCATCGTCGTCACCACGTAACTAAAGATGGTTTCTACCGTGGTCGTCAATTATTCGCTAAAGCAGCTGATGCTGAATAATTGTTGATACGCATTAAGCTTAAAGCTTAGTGGAAAAAATGGGAGCGTTTCGCTCCCTTTTTTTGTTGTATTTCGCAATTACTAATCGCCTTATTAAATGTTAAATTTCCGCTCCATAAATGAGCGAAGACGAAAATAAAGGATTTTTATATGTCTGCTAAACGACTCGAGCAAGTGGCCCAAGCAACCAAAACAGCATTTGTGTTCCCAGGCCAAGGTTCGCAAAAAGTCGGCATGCTCGCTGAACTTGCAGAACAGTTTAGTGGTGTGCGTGACACGTTTGCTGAAGCTTCTGATGCGATCGGTTTTGATTTATGGCACATTGCACAAAGTGGTGAAGGTCTGGATCAGACTGAAAATACTCAGCCTGTATTGTTAACAGCCAGCATCGCATTATGGCGCGTATGGTTAGAATTAGGTGGTTTGGCACCAAAATTCTTGGCAGGTCACTCTTTGGGGGAATACAGTGCCTTGGTTGCAGCTGAATCCATGAGCTTAGGTGATGCGGTTAAGTTGGTGAACCTGCGTGGCAAACTGATGCAAAGCGCTGTACCACAAGGTCAAGGTGCGATGGCAGCCATTTTGGGTCTGGCAGATGAAAAAGTCATTGAGCTGTGCGAGCAAGTAAACAATGAGGGTCGTGGTTCTGTTGAAGCTGCGAACTACAATGCGCAAGGCCAAGTTGTGATCGCAGGTGACAAGATCCTGGTTGAGGCGGTTATGGCTGCAGCAAAAGAACAGTCCGGTAAAGCGATTGCACTACCAGTTTCAGTTCCATCACATTGTTCTTTAATGAAACCTGCAGCGGAAGAATTTGCTGAAGCATTGGAACAAACTGCCATTGTGATGCCTAGCCTTCCTGTAATACAAAATGTCAACGCAAAAATCGCGACAGATGTGGCGCAATTACGCCAGGCATTAACGGCGCAATTGTATCAATCCGTGCAATGGACCAATACCATGCAGTACCTGCAAGATCAGGGGATCCAGTATGTGGTTGAATGCGGTCCAGGTAACGTATTGGCCAATCTTGCGAAGCGTTTACCTAATATTGAAAAAGCATTCCCAATCGACAGCAAGAGTCGTATGGAAGATGCCTTAAATGCCGTTTTAGTGGCAGAAGGGAAAATTGCATGACACAAGAACGCAAAGTCGCATTGGTAACAGGCGCAAGTCGAGGCATTGGTGCTGCCATTGCTCAGCAACTGATTCAGGATGGTTATTTCGTTGTGGGTACCGCGACTTCTGAGTCTGGCGCTGCGAAATTAACTGAAAAATTTGGGGAAAACGGCGCGGGTGCAGTGCTCGATGTTCGTAATGGCGACGAGATCGAAGCATTAGTCACTGATATTGAGCAAAAATACGGCTCAATCTTGGTTTTAGTGAACAATGCCGGGATTACCAAAGATAATTTGTTACTGCGTATGTCAGAAGATGACTGGGATGACATCCTTAACATCCATTTGAAAGCCGTTTACCGTCTTTCTAAGCGTGTGTTAAAAGGTATGACCCGTGCACGCTTTGGCCGCATTATTAACATCAGTTCAGTAGTTGCGCATTTTGCTAACCCTGGTCAAGCGAACTACTCTGCTGCAAAAGCGGGTATCGAAGCATTCAGCCGTTCATTGGCAAAAGAGATGGGTAGCCGTCAAATTACCGTGAACAGCGTAGCACCTGGCTTTATCGCAACTGAAATGACAGATGCATTAAGCGAAGACTTACGTAAAAAGATGAGTGAACAAGTGGCACTTCAACGTTTAGGTGATCCACAAGATATCGCGAATGCCGTGAGTTTCCTTGCAAGTGATAAGGCAAGTTACATCACTGGTACAGTTTTACACGTAAATGGCGGTTTATACATGGCTTAAGGCCGACGGATAAACTTTCAAAATCTTTAAGATTCAATTAAACTAACGGCAATTAAAACGCCACAAGCAATGAGGAGAATTCCTGTGAGCGATATCGAACAACGCGTTAAACAAGCGGTTGCAGAACAACTTGGCATGAAAGCTGAAGACATCAAAAATGAAGCGTCTTTCATGGATGATTTGGGTGCAGACTCTCTAGACCTAGTTGAACTTGTTATGTCTTTCGAAAATGACTTCGACATCACGATTCCTGATGAAGATTCTAACGAAATCACAACTGTTCAATCAGCAATCGACTACGTAACTAAGAAACTTGGTTAATGCGTCGAATTTTTCAGTGATTCACTGAAAAAATAAAAAGCCGCCTGTTGAAGGCGGTTTTTTTATGCATAAAAAACATAATTTACCTGTGCTTACTGTTTTTGCACCAATGCTGTTTATATTGCTGTCCAATTCTCTTTTATAAAAATAATGACAGCTGTGAAGCTCTTTACTTCAAAAAATACAGGAGAAGATTATGGGGCTTTTTGATTTCGTCAAAGGTATTGGTAAAAAAAATACTGCTGCACCTGTCCAGCAACCTCATAACACAACACAGCCTACACCTGCTCCTGCAGCGAAACCTGTGCAATCGGATGAGCCCACCGCCCAGGAAATGGCAAACAAGCTGTTAGGATTGATCAAGAGTTTAGGATTTGCAGTAGAGGGGCTCTCTGTAACCTATAATGGCAGTCAAGACCTTGCTACGATTAAAGGGCAGGTCAAAAGCCAGGCAGATCGTGAAAAAATCGTCTTGGTTGTCGGTAATGTGGATCATGTGGCCAAAGTTGATGATCAGATGACGGTGATGGAGTCTGCTCCAGCAAGCCAATTTTATACGGTGAAAGCAGGGGATACTCTATCGAAAATTGCCCAACAGTTTTATGGGGATGATGCTCAATACCAAAAAATCTTTCAGGCCAACCAGCCGATGTTGAAAGATCCCGATGAAATCTTTCCTGGACAAACCTTGCGTATCCCTCAATAAATAAAAAGGCGCGATGAGCGCCTTTTATCCTGTATTGATAAACAAGTTTAATTAGTAAATTACGGTATTTAAAAATATATGTACCCACAAAGGGTTGGTGTAATTATTTCTTCTGGCTTGAATTCAGCAGTTGTTGGCGAATTTCTCTGAATAATTCTGCCTGATATAAAGCATCTTCCAAGGCATGGTGGCTTTTTGTCTGCTGGGGGTGGAGCTGCTGATCCATATGTCTTGAAGTGGTTTCAGCCCAGTTACAACCTGTTGCACCCATATAATACGCTTTAATGTCTAGTCCACTGATACCAAATGGATTACGTCCAAGGAATGCCCAAAAATAATAATTAATAAAGGACCAGTCAAACGTTGCATTTAAACCGACAAAGACCAATCTTTCGTTATTAGGTGTTAAGGAGGTGAGCAATTGCTCAAAGCTATGCATGGCTTGAGTTGGAGCCACACCTTGATGCTGTAATTCGGTGAGAGAAAAACCACTGACTTTAAGTGCCTCAGCGATGAAATTATCATTCAGTGGACATAATTCACGATAAAAGGTTTTTGTCGGGTCATCAACGTGGCAAGCTCCAATTGAAAGCATGCTGTACAGTCCGGGAACGGGACCAGAAGCCTCGATATCCACAGAAACGTAACATTCTAGGCGCTTACTCATATGATTACTTTTTTCTAAAAATCAGCCGAGTTAATCGAGCGAGAATGCAAGTTACCATCAATATTCTCTTGGAAATAGATTTGATGACCCATAATCCTCGTACGTGTTGTATTTGAAGATAAAGTTTCTATTGACCTGTAAAAATTAAAAAGATGTTCAAACTCTTTATAGCGTGTTGTAGTTCCAAATAAAATTTCGTCACCATACCATTCATCCCCTGCAGCGACCCGAATGATGAACTCACCTAGAGGAACCTTGACCTGGATGGTCTGATGGCTGGGTGCCTTAATCGTCATGATGATTTGTTTGGTGTGTTTATCCAGTAATTTGAGATAAATATTTTGTTGCGCAGTATGCAGCGTAAATGGAGCTTCTAGTGGTGCAGAGGTATAAATTTTATCGATGCCTTGAGTGAAAGGTTGTACAGGTAGGTTCCGAGTTTCCGCTTGGACTGCATGCTGCATAACTGGTAACGTTGAGTTCGGGACTTTTTTATCCTGAAAAGTAAAAATTACTGCGATAATACTGACAGCAATCACAATGCCAAATACATTATTTTGTAGGAGTGATTTGGTTTTATTGTGCTGTTTAGAAGGGAATCTGCGGTTCATCTTTATTTTTTTGATTAAATAATAAATGTAACTTACAGATTCAAAATGATTTAATCAAGAAAATAAAAAACCCACCGAAGTGGGTTTTTATAGGAAAATCAATTACCAGCTTAATGCACCGCCAGTTTGGTAATCAGTGACACGCGTTTCAAAGAAGTTCTTCTCTTTACGCAAGTCCATCATCTCAGACATCCACTGGAATGGATTGTTTACGCCTGCAAACTGTTCTGGTAAGCCTAACTGGGCCAAACGACGGTTGGCGATAAATTTCAGGTATTCTTCCATCATCGCAGCATTCATGCCGAGTACACCGCGTGGCATGGTGTCACGTGCGTATTCAATCTCAAGCATGGTGCCTTCAAGAATCATTTGAACCACTTCCTGCTGGAATTCAGCCGTCCATAGATGCGGATTTTCAATCTTGATCTGATTGATCATGTCGATACCGAAGTTCAGGTGCATTGATTCATCACGCAAGATGTACTGGAACTGTTCTGCGACACCATTCATCTTGTTGCGGCGGCCCATCGATAGAATCTGGGTGAAACCACAATAGAAGAAAATTCCTTCAAGAACACAATAGAACGCAATCAGATTACGCAGTAACAACTGGTCGTTCTCTGGTGTACCGGTTTGGAAGGTTGGATCATTCAAGGACTGAGTATATTTCAGGCCCCACGCTGCTTTACGTGCAACGGCAGGAACTTCACGGTACATGTTGAAGACTTCGCCTTCATCCATCCCTAAAGATTCGATACAGTATTGGTAAGCATGCGTGTGGATTGCTTCTTCAAAAGCCTGACGCAACAAGTATTGACGACATTCAGGGTTGGTAATGTGACGGTAAATTGCCAATACCAGATTGTTTGCAACCAGTGAGTCTGCGGTCGAGAAGAAACCGAGTGAACGCATCACGATGGTTCGTTCATCTTCTGACAAGCCATTTTCTGATTTCCATAACGCGATGTCATGGTTCATGTTCACTTCTTGCGGCATCCAGTGGTTGGCACAACCATCCAGATACTTCTGCCAAGCCCATTCGTATTTGAATGGTACTAACTGGTTCAAGTCAGCACGGCAGTTGATCATGGCTTTATCATCAACTTGCACACGTGCAGCACCCATTTCTAGCTCTTCCAAGCCAGGGGCAACATCAAGATTGTTTAGGGATTCAGATGCTCGAGCCAACGAATCGGTTGGATCTGTTGATCGCACGGAAGCGGTTCCAGTGGATTGAGGAACTGCCACACTCGACGACGATTGTTGTGCATCAGATACCATCTGTGTACGAGGCGCTTCTTGCGGCTCGACGGGCGTAGGCTTGGACTCTGTAACAGCCGGTTTTTGCGAATCATCTTCGAAATCGTCCCAACTAAGGATAGACATATCTGTTCTCGCTTCGTTGCTTATCTGTGTGAGCGACATCTCGCAAGCGAAGATGTCATTACTATACGCTGATTCTGTTTAAACAAAATTAAGTTTTGTCGATGGCTGCTGTAAATTTATGCTTTTATCAGTGGGCTATCGATTGGACTGATTTTGTTCACGTTGCTGCCCGCGAAATTTGACGAAGGCATATACCATAGGGATGTAGAATGAAACAAAGCATAAGACCAGCACTGCAAGTCCTAATTCATAGTTCGGTGTCATATGCAGCATGGTCTTTTCCTTAAAATTTATTCTCTCGGTTCTTTTGTTCCGTAATAATTATTAGTGATATACGTGTTGTGTGAATTTGTTTTATTTGCAATATTCTGCAAAGTACATTTCACTGACCAACCGATATAAGTCACCAATCCAATTACAACAAAACCAATAGCAATAATAGTAATAATGCTTTCAATGGTCATTGAATCACCTAATTAAAGGGATTCGACTATCCCTGACTAAACAACAATCCAGATAGTCGAATCGACTATTTTGAGCGGTTCAATAAACAAGTATTTATTGAACCTAATGGATCAATTGTCTAATCAGTGATTACTGACAAGCCTCACAATCAGGATTGTCAATCGAGCAAGCCATTGGTACTGGTGCTGCTTGAGCAAAACCTTCTTCTTCCGCTGCTACTTCAGGCTTAACTTCAGGTGCTGCAGCCACTGGAGCCTGCGCTACGGTTGCCGGTTTTACTGCATTCAATGCACCGGTGTTAATGGTGGATTTTTCTGCAGAGGTTGCACCTAAAGCACGGAGGTAATAAGTGGTTTTCAAACCACGTAACCAAGCCATTTTGTAGGTAATATCAAGTTTCTTACCATTTGCACCCGCAATGTACAGGTTTAATGATTGTGCCTGATCAATCCATTTTTGACGGCGTGATGCCGCATCGACAATCCAGCGTGGCTCAACTTCAAATGCTGTTGCAAAAATCGCTTTAAGCTCATCCGGGATGCGTGAGATTTTCTGTACAGAACCTTCAAAGTGTTTCAAGTCATTGACCATCACGGTATCCCACAGACCACGTTCTTTGAGTGCACGAACCAGGTAAGGGTTAATCACTGTGAATTCACCAGACAGGTTTGATTTCACATACAAGTTCTGGAAAGTTGGCTCAATCGATTGTGATACGCCACAGATATTTGAAATCGTTGCAGTCGGAGCAATTGCCATCACGTTTGAGTTGCGCATACCGTCTTTCTGAACTTTGGCACGTAAAGTGTCCCAGTCTAGACGCTGTGTACGATCCACTTCAAACATGCGTTCTGGACGTGATTTCGCTACGATCTCAAGTGAGTCGATTGGTAAAATACCTTGATCCCACAATGAACCCTTGAACGTTGAGTAGGTGCCACGTTCTACAGCCAGATCACTTGACGTCTGAATCGCGTAGTAGCTGATGACTTCCATCGATTCATCAGCAAAATCAACAGCTGCATCTGAACCGTACGCAAGGCTCATTTCATACAAAGCATCCTGGAAGCCCATGATACCCATACCGACTGGGCGGTGTTTTAAGTTTGAGTTTTTCGCTTGTGGCACAGCGTAATAGTTGATGTCGATGACGTTGTCGAGCATACGAACTGCAGTTTTGACAGTGCGTGCCAGTTTTTCGCGATCCAGCTTGCCACCTTGTACGTGTTGTACCAGGTTGATCGAACCGAGGTTGCATACCGCGATTTCATCTTCACTGGTATTCAGGGTAATTTCGGTGCACAGGTTAGAAGAGTGGACAACACCCACGTGCTGCTGTGGCGAACGTAAGTTACAGACATCTTTAAATGTGATCCAAGGATGGCCGGTTTCAAACAGCATGGAAAGCATTTTGCGCCACAAGTCTTTCGCACGGATTTTCTTGTGCAGCATGTTATTTTCTTTTGCTACAGACTCATAATACGCATAACGCTCTGCGAAAGCTTGACCGGTTAAATCGTGCAAGTCTGGTGTTTCTGATGGCGTGAAAAGCGTCCACTCGGCATCTTCAATCACACGTTGCATAAACAGGTCAGGCACCCAGTTCGCGGTATTCATGTCATGGGTACGACGACGGTCATCACCGGTGTTTTTACGCAATTCTAGGAACTCTTCGATGTCGAGGTGCCAGGTTTCAAGGTAGGCACACACGGCACCTTTACGTTTACCACCTTGGTTGACGGCAACAGCGGTATCGTTCGCTACTTTCAGGAATGGAACTACACCCTGTGATTTCCCGTTGGTACCTTTGATGTAAGAGTTCAGGGCACGAACTGGTGTCCAGTCATTTCCTAAACCACCCGCCCATTTAGATAGCATGGCGTTATCACGCATTGCGCCATAGATGCTGTAAAGGTCATCAGAAATTGTGGTCAGATAGCAGCTTGAAAGTTGTGGGCGTAACGTTCCTGAGTTGAACAGAGTCGGCGTAGATGCCATGTAGTCGAAGCTGGAAAGCAGGTTGTAGAACTCGATTGCACGCGCTTCACGATCATCTTCCTGAACTGCAAGACCCATTGCAACACGCATAAAGAACAATTGTGGTAATTCAAAGCGGATGCCGTTGGAGTGCAAGAAATAACGGTCAAATAGTGTTTGTAGACCTAAATAGGTAAACTGGTTTGAGCGTTCTGGTTGAATGGCAGCGGCAAGTTTTGCCAAGTCAAAATTCAATAGTTCTGGATCAAGGAGCTCTAGCTCAACACCTTTGGTCAGGAATGCAGCAAGTGCATCATTTTCCAGTGTATCTGTTGGTAAACCCAAGAATTCAAGACCAGTCGCGACCAGTTCATCGCGTAACAACCGTGCCGTCACATAAGTATAGTTTGGTTCTTGTTCGATACGGGTACGCGTTGCCATCATCATGGTCGTCGCGATGTCGGATGATTTGACACCGTTGTAAAGGTTCTTGACGGTTTCATCGATCACGGCCTGTACATCGATCCCTTCTAGACCTTCACTCGCTTTTTCAATGGTGGCTTGTAGCTTACTCAAGTCGAGTGGCTGGAGCTGGCCATTCGCATCGGTAATTTGCAGGGTTGGATGATGATTGGCGTTGTTTTGCTGACGTGCTGTGGCGCGTTGTTCACGATAGATGACATAGGCACGTGCAACTTTTTGTTCGCCTGTGCGCATTAATGCCAGTTCAACCTGATCCTGAATTTCTTCAATATGGATCGTGCCACCAGAAGGTAGGCGACGCTTGAACGTATTTAACACCATTTCCGTCAATTGGCTGATTCGGTCATGAATACGGCTCGAATCTGCACATTGTTGCCCTTCAACAGCTAAAAAAGCTTTTCCAATCGCAACTGAAATCTTTTCTGCATCAAAAGCGGCAACATCACCGGTGCGTTTAATCACCTGCAATTGACCGGGAGTGGATGTAATTACGCTCATTTTGGCATAGCTCCATTGTCTTCATTGTTATGTTTATGGACCGTTTGAATCGTACGAAAAGTCGCCACGATGTTTGAGGAATAAACACAAGACTTAGTGGTTTAAATTTGAATTGAACACAAGATACGGGAAATTTCAGGTCAGATCAATATTGACATTTTGCAAAAAATTTTGATTGGCTCCGGCTGGTTAAAGCTGGCTGCAATCATACTTTTTCTTGTTATTTTGAGATGTCTGAATTGATAGGGCTATAGCATAGCAAAGCCCTCTCTTAGCCCTTATAGATAACCTTGTGGATAAGTGAAAAACAGTCTTTCGTGATGATTTATTGACTGCCAAAAATTGTCACTTTTTAAAATTTATCGTGAGTAGGAAGTAATTCATGAGCGCAGGGTAAAAATTAATAAAAAATGAATGTGAAGGAAGTTTTGCGAAATTTAACAAAATGCTACAGGCATGTATTGGTTTCGTGAACGCACTCTTGTTTACAATGTAAACGAGTGTATATTGCAAACTATGAGTGACGTATCCCTCAGATTTATAAGGATACGCCTAACCGAAATAGGGGCATGTAAATGAGTCAAGAAGAAAAGTTACCCAAGATTCTAATTGTTGAAGATGACGAGCGTTTGGCGCGTTTAACGCAAGAATATTTAATCCGCAATGGATTGGAAGTGGGGGTAGAACCTGATGGTAACCGTGCGATCCGCCGTATCATCAGCGAACAGCCAGATTTGGTGGTACTGGATGTCATGTTGCCAGGGGCGGATGGCTTAACAGTATGCCGTGAGGTGCGACCACATTATCACCAGCCGATCTTGATGCTGACAGCACGTACTGAAGATATGGATCAGGTATTGGGTCTGGAAATGGGTGCGGACGATTATGTGGCGAAGCCTGTGCAACCGCGCGTTCTGTTGGCTCGAATTCGTGCTTTATTGCGCCGTACCGATAAAACCCCTGAAGATGAAGTGTTACAACGCATTGAATTTGATGATCTGGTAATTGATAACGGTGGCCGTTCTGTGACGTTGAATGGTGAATTGGTCGATTTTACCAGTGCAGAATATGACTTGCTCTGGCTATTGGCTTCAAATGCGGGTCGTATCTTGTCTCGTGAAGACATTTTTGAACGTCTGCGCGGTATTGAATATGATGGTCAAGACCGTTCAATTGATGTGCGTATTTCACGTATTCGTCCGAAAATTGGTGATGATCCTGAAAACCCGAAACGTATTAAAACCGTACGCAGTAAGGGTTATTTATTTGTTAAGGAAACAAACGGTCTCTAATGCGACTCGACAGTCTGCTGAAAAATCCTCTTACTCGGGATGTTCGTCTGTTTAAACACAGCATATTTCTGCGCATTTATGCAGGGCTGGTGATCCTCGTCGTGCTGATCGCCATTTTTAGTTATTTGCTGGTGCAGATTATTAATTACCAACGGGCGCAGGAATATCGTGAGTCTTTAACAGACGGCCTCTCTTTTGTGATTAGTCAAGGGGTTGCACGGCAGCAGACTGACCAGCAAAAACGTGACTGGATTTCTGATGCTTCAGATCTGCTTGAGTTACCGATTTACTATGTTGGAGCTGATCGTGTTGATTTGACGCGTGCCGAACAAAAGCGAATTAAAGAACAAAAATCCGCTGTGCGCTATGATGCCAAAACGGCAACAGCCTATGTAATCTTAGGATTGCAAGATGATCCTCAACATTATCTCTATGTAAAAGTTGATAAGATCGGTGAACGTCAAATGAAGGCGGTGCCGATTTTTATTCTGGATTACCTGATTTACTATCCTGGACAGGAACGGGAATATCTGGAAAAAATTCAAAAATACTTCTCTTACCCGATCAACATTCAGTCCATTCGCGATTTAGGCTTGGATCCTGAACAGGTGGGGCGTTTGCGCCAGGACAATAGCGTTATTTTATATCGTGATAATGCGAGTGTGCGTGGAACCACGATTTCGATTGTTTCGCCGATGCCGAATAATCCAGCCGAAGTATTGGTTATTGGTCCCATTCCACTGTTTAACTGGATGCCATTCCAGCTTTCCGCTGGAATTACCTTACTGAGTCTGTTTTTGTTGAGTTTGGGGATTTATGGCCTGATTTTGCCCATGCAACGTAAATTGCGTCAGGTCAATTATGCTTTGAATAAAATGAAGTCTGGTAACTTGTCGGTACGTTTACCTGTTGAAGGAACCGATGAGTTGGCGGGATTGGCTTCCAGTTATAACAGCATGTCTGATCATATACAGCGCTTGATTGAGGCGCAGCGTGAACTCATGCGAGCGGTGTCTCATGAGTTGCGCACTCCTGTAGCACGTATCCGCTTTGGCATGGAAATGCTGACTGATGAAGATGACTATGATTATCGTGTCCAGCAAATGGAAATGATTGATAAAGACATTGAGGCCTTAAATACCTTGATTGATGAGATCATGACTTATGCCAAACTCGAGCAGGGGATGCCATCTCTGGATTTTGAGCAGATTATGCTGACCGATGTCCTTGAGCAGGTAGCCACCGAAACAGAAGCATTGAAAACCCAAAAAGAGATTGAGTTGATCCCGCCACCACCTTATGTGATTGTGGAGGCAGAACGCCGTTATCTGCATCGGGTGGTACAAAATCTGGTGGGCAATGCTGTGCGTTACTGTGATCATAAAGTGCGGATCACTGGAGGGATTCAAGCAGATGGGCAGGCATATGTCTGTGTCGAGGATGATGGCCCAGGCATTGCTGAGCAAGACCGTGCACGTATCTTTGAGGCTTTTTCACGTTTAGATGACAGTCGTACTCGTGCATCAGGAGGCTATGGCTTAGGTTTGTCAATTGTGAGCCGGATTGCCTACTGGTTTGGGGGACGAGTACAGGTCGATCAAAGTCCAGTTTTAGGGGGCGCACGATTTATGATGACTTGGCCAGCCCAGCAGCGAAGCAAGCCAGCAGCAAAGACCGAGAAACAAAAAGAAAACACCTAAGCAAGAGGTGTTTTCTTTTTATAGAATTATTGCTGAATGGTTGGGTCGGGTGCGAGCAAGGTTTTACCTTCAGCTAAACTCTGCAAGACCAATGGAGGGAATGTAATCAATAGCTGATTGTGTTCGACATCAATTTGATAATGTTGAATAATTTTCTGGTCGCCATTTAAAGTTTCAACCTGATATTCATCAGCGATATTCATGATCCCATCCAAGTTGATGGTGGTTGAGGCAAGGTCCTGCTGAAATAGTTGATAAATTTCCCCCAGCATGAAAATGGCTTGACTCTCATGAGGCTGTTGTTGGGCATATTGTTGAATATGCTTCATTAATAATTGAGCAAATAAAAAATAATCGGGCTGATGAGTGAGAGGGAGGTTCATTATTTTATTCCTTATTCTTACTTGTTCTGTATAAAGCAATAACACAGATTTTGGTCAAAGTTAAGGAATGATACGCAATTAAAACAATCCGTTAGATTGTGGTAATGACCTGATTCCGCCCACTACGTTTTGCCTGATAAAGTGCATCGTCTGCTTCTTTTAAACATACTTCAATCGAGTCGGTTTGTTGTGGTTCACAGATGTGTAAACCAATACTGGTTTGAATCTGAATCACTGTACCCGGTGCAATTTCTACCTGTTTCTTGCTCAGATTATGGCGGATGCGTTCGGCAATCTGTAAAGCGTGCTGAGGATGGATATCAATCAGAAGCGCTGCGAACTCTTCGCCACCTAGACGGCCGAGTAAGTCGTAGCTACGTAGATTTTCCTGAATGGTTTCTGCGCAAATCTGCAATGCACGGTCACCTGCCTGATGGCCATAGCTGTCGTTGATCTTTTTAAAGTGGTCTATATCTAGCATTAAAACAGCCGCATAACGCTGTTTATTCTGCATTTGTTCTAATAGTGAGCCAGCAGATTCCATAAATTGGCGACGGCTCAAACAAATTGTCAAATCATCATAAGCCAGATTGTATTGTAGTTGGCGGATGAGCCGTGATCGCACTTCATTGATGCTAGAGACAGTCAGTGGGGCAATCGCCATCATCATGATGCCTAAACGCAGTGAAATGCTGTTTTGTGTATAAAGATGCGGGTAGATCACTAGATATTCTTGGGTAAACCAAAAAATAATACAGCCACAGGTAAATGAGGTAATCAGCGTAACAAAAAAATGCCGATAGGTTAGTGCACACCAAATCAAGGCTGCAATTGAATAGAGGAGAGAGCCGGGGCCTGAATCAATATAACTCATAAACAATGAGAAAATGAGTGCCAGCAAAGGCAAGCTATGAACCACGCGATTGTGTCCATGCGCAATCGGCGCCAGGATAAATTTTTTCTTTTTCCAGCGTGGAATATTGAGCATGATGGGTAAAAGTAGCAGGGCATTTTGCAGCTCTGCAGTAAACCAGTCACCGACTTCGAGCAGGAACGGTCCGTTCATAAAGGCTGTAGTGACATACGGCACAGCCAGTGCAGCAAACGATGCGCCTAACAGCCCCCCCAAGGTGCAGAACGTAAACACAAAAAGATAAAAATATCCACGATGTAATGAATGGATGAATTCGCGAAAATACTGATAAAGTGCCAGTGTGGTAACGACATAAATCATGTTGGCAGTGGTCAGCACACAACTGAGTAATACGTCGCTACCATTGCTTAGGTCAGCTAAGACATAGCCGCAAAACGCCCCCAACAGGCTGTAAATTGAGCGGGTTTTGGGGTAGCGGGCTAACAAGCCGAGCAGAATGGAGTTGGCTGGCCAGAATGAAGCGAGATATTCATTGGGTCGCGTCGCAATTCCAAGCCAAGCGAATGTCAAAAGAATGACTGTGAATAAACAAAATAGCGTTAAGGGGGAGAAACGTGATTCTCTTAACGTGGGTGACATCATTTCGCTCGTGTGGAAGTGCAGATTACATCAGCAGGGCTAAACGGATTTATTATTTTGTTTATTAATTAATCATAACATTTTGTATCAGAAAAACAACAAATTGTTTGCTTAATGGGTTTAATTTGTGAATTCTACCCAAAATGTTTTTTATGTGAACGGCACCTTAGCACTGATAAGAAAATGCCAATTTTAAGAAAAATTAATAGAAATTTGGCTTTTAATTTAATAAAACGATAAAGAGGGCGGTTCGGCTTACAAACTTCTCTACATTCATAATACTGAATAAAAAATCAGCCAAAAGACTAAGACGCTTTCGCTAGCAAGAGAAATCATAAATCAGGTACAATTGGCGGGATTAATTTTATGTTTGGTGTATTTTAGGCCAATACATACATTCTTTGTTAATAATAGGCCTGCCAGGAGTTATCCCCGCATGAGTGCCATTACTCCATACGATTGGGCAATTATTGCCTTCGTGATCGGCGTTACATTTCTTTGCGTCTTTATGCTCACTGTCCCTTTACTCCTTGGGGGTAAATCATGGGGCCGTGCCAAGCAAGAGCAATTTGAGTCAGGTGTGGTGAGTGCGGGTGGTGCACGCATTCGCTTATCTGCAAAATTCTATCTGGTTGCTATTTTCTTCGTGGTTTTCGACTTGGAAGCACTTTATCTTTACGCATGGGCGACGTCTGTGCGCGAGGCTGGGTGGTTGGGTTATACCACCGTGGTGATTTTCGTTGTCGATTTATTAATTGCCTTGGTTTATGCATTTTCTGTTGGAGCGTTGAATTGGGCTCCAGCCGATCGCCGTAAATCAGCTGGTATCTTGCCGAAAATTGGCGCGCCAAATATGAATATCGCGGATATTACCCGATTCAATTCCATTGAAGAGTTGGTCACTGATCCTACGGGTCAAATTCCAGCTCAATCTTCTGGTCGTGTGAAATCCAAAACTACGACTGCCTTGTCATCGGAACAGGAGTAACTCGGGATGAAATATACCCTAACCCGTGCGAATCCAGATGCTGAGCAATATCCACTTCAGGATCGTCAAATTGTGACGGATCCGCTTGAGGAAGAAGTGAATAAAAATGTGTTCATGACTCGTTTAGAGGACGTGTTACACACAGCTGTGAACTGGGGCCGTAAAAATTCATTATGGCCTTTTAACTTTGGTACATCGTGCTGCTACGTTGAATATGCAACCACCTTAACGGGTGTGCATGACTTGTCACGTTTCGGTGCCGAAGTTATCCGTGCTTCACCGCGTCAGGCTGACTTGATGATTGTTGCCGGAACTTGCTTTGTGAAAATGGCACCGGTTATTCAGCGCCTGTATGAGCAAATGCTGGAGCCGAAATGGGTCATTTCTATGGGTGCTTGTGCGAACTCCGGGGGTATGTACGACATTTACTCTGTTGTACAAGGGGTCGATAAAATCATTCCTGTAGACGTGTATATTCCGGGTTGTCCACCGCGTCCTGAAGCATTAATCCAGGCATTAATGCTGCTACAAGACCAAATTCAATTAGAGCGTCGTCCGCTTTCTGCGGTGATTGGTGATGATCTTCAGCCAGTGTATAAGCCAAAGATGATGCCAGAACGTGACCGTAAGAATGCTGAACGTATCGCAGTGAAAAACTTACGCTCTATGGATGAAATTGAATAATTTTAACGAAAGGTATTAGGGCACCCGTATGGGTGTACTTGTCGTTAGAGTTGAATGAATTTGTATTAAATAGGAAGCCAAGCCAATGGCTGAAACTGACATTGCTATGCCAGAGTCGACGACTGTTGACTCACGCCCAGCATTTGCAATTGTAGAAGAGCTCAAAACCAAATTTGGTGAGAATTTCTACGTGCAGGCAACTTGTGAAGAGTTTCCAACTGTCTGGGTTGAGCGCGCACGCGTGCAAGAAGTCCTCATGTTCCTGCGTAAAGTGGAACGTCCTTATGTCATGCTGTTTGACTTGTCTGCGATGGATGAACGTTTACGTGTTCATCGTGACGGTTTGCCAGCATCTGACTTTACCGTGTTCTATCACCTGTTATCGCTAGAGCGTAACAGTGATATCCGTATCAAGGTTGCGTTAAACGAGAATGATCTGAACATTCCAACGGCAACCAATATCTGGCCAAATGCCAACTGGTACGAACGTGAAGCGTATGACATGTTCGGCATCAATTTCGAAGGGCATCCAATGCTCCGTCGTATCTTGTTGCCAACCTACTGGGAAGGTCATCCGCTACGTAAAGAATATTCTGCACGTGCGACAGAATATACGCCGTATATGCAGAACCAAGCCAAACAGGATTTCGAACAAGAGCATTTACGTTTTGTCCCGGAAGATTGGGGTCTAAAACGTGGCAATGCTGATGAAGACTTCATGTTCCTGAACTTGGGTCCGAACCATCCATCTGCGCACGGTGCGTTCCGTGTGGTTTTGCAGTTGGATGGTGAAGAAGTTAAAGACTGTGTGCCTGATATCGGTTATCACCACCGTGGTGTGGAAAAGATGGCTGAGCGCCAAACCTGGCACTCTTTCATTCCTTATACTGACCGTGTTGATTACTTGGGTGGTTGTGCGCAAAACATGCCATACGTGATGGCGGTTGAGCAGCTTGCAGGCATTAAAGTGCCTGAGCGTGCGCAGGTCATCCGTGTGATGCTGAACGAATTGTTCCGTATTAATAACCACTTGTTGTTCTGTGGTACGGCGATTCAGGATGCTGGTGGTATGACGCCAGTTTTCTACATGTTCGCAGACCGTCAAAAAGTCTATGACATCGTTGAGGCGATCACCGGTTACCGTATGCACCCAGCTTGGTTCCGTATTGGTGGTACAGCACACGATTTGCCAAACAACTGGCAAAAACTGGTGCGTGAACTGCTCGAATGGATGCCAAAACGTCTGAACGAATACTATACCGCGGCATTGAAAAACTCGGTGTTTATCGGTCGTACCCGTAATGTGGCGCAATACGATGCAAAATCGGCATTGGCATGGGGTGTCACTGGTACCGGTTTACGTGCAACAGGTATTGACTTCGACGTACGTAAATACCGTCCGTACAGTGGCTATGAAAACTTTGATTTCGACGTTCCAGTGGAATACGAAGGTGACGCTTACGCACGTGTCTTGGTGCACTTCCGTGAAATCACCGAGTCATTGAAGATCATTCAGCAGTGTCTGGATAACATGCCATCGGGTCCTTATAAAGCGGATCACCCATTGGCTGTTCCACCACCAAAAGACAAGACATTACAAGATATTGAAACCTTGATTACGCACTTCTTGAGCGTTTCTTGGGGTCCTGTCATGCCTGCAGGTGAGTCATCCTTCATGACTGAAGTGGTGAAAGGCGCGAGTACTTATTATCTGACTTCTGACAAGTCGACCATGAGTTACCGTACCCGTATTCGTACACCGACCTTCACGCATTTGCAGCAAATGCCTTCCGTGATTAACGGCAGTCTGGTATCTGACTTGATCATTTATTTAGCGACCATTGACGTGGTTATGGCTGACGTGGATCGCTAAGGGGTAAACGCATTATGATGATTTTGACTGATAAAAAGCCACGCGTGAATGTTGAAGGGATTTTGACTGCGGACGAAATTCACGAAATTGAACATCACATTGGTCACTATCCGTACCCACGTGCGGCATCGCTAGATGCCTTGAAGTGTGTACAGCGCCGTAATGGCTGGGTAGATGACGCGCAGCTGAATGCGATTGCACAACTGTTGACGATTAGTGTTGCAGATTTAGAAGGTGTTGCTACTTTCTATAACCGTATTTACCGTCAGCCGGTTGGCCGTCACGTAATTTTGTTATGTGATTCGATTGCCTGCTTCCTGATGGGGGCGGAAACTTTGGCTGAAGCATTCCAGCGTGAATTGGGGATCCAGTTCGGTCAAACCACGACCGATGGCCGCTTCACTTTGCTGCCGATTTGCTGCCTAGGCAACTGCGACAAAGGTCCAACGTTGATGATTGATGAAGATACTCACGGTCTAGTTGAAGTGACATCAATTAAACAGTTACTGGAGAAGTATGTATGAATACCGAACCAAAACCAATTTATGGTGACGGTAACCCAGAAACCCATCCATTAACCTGGCGTTTGAGCAAACAAGAACATGTGCGTAGTGCGGACGATTATGAAGCACTAGAGGGTTACGCGGGCTTCAAAAAAGCCGTGACCATGCCACCGAAAGATGTTCTTGAAATCATTAAAGCGGCAACGGTAAAAGGTCGTGGTGGTGCAGGCTTCCCAGCAGGTATTAAATGGTCATTGATGGCACCGAATGACAACTCAGGTCCTCGTTACCTGATTTGTAATGCCGATGAGATGGAACCAGGTACCTTCAAAGACCGTTTGTTGATGGAAAAACTTCCACATCAATTGATCGAAGGGATGCTGATAGCAGGTTATACCCTTGAAGCCACTCATGGTTATATCTTTATCCGTGGTGAATACATTGAAGCAGCGCAATATTTAAATGAAGCGCTTGAGCAGATCCGTGCCAAAGGCTACTTGGGTGAAAACATCCTGGGCACTGGCTGGAACTTCGAAATGTATGTGCACACTGGTGCAGGCCGTTATATCTGTGGTGAAGAAACCGCATTGATTAACTCGCTTGAAGGCCGCCGTGCCAACCCGCGTACCAAACCACCATTCCCGCAGGTTGCAGGGGCTTGGGGTCGTCCTACGATTGTCAACAACGTAGAGACCTACAATAACTTGCCAGCGATTATGTTGCGCGGTCCTGAATGGTATATCGGTTTGTCTGCGGGTAAATCGAAAGATCCAGGCACCAAAATTTATGGTGCATCAGGCAAGGTGAAATTCCCGGGTCTATGGGAATTGCCATTTGGTACTACAGCACGTGAAGTGATTGAAGAACATGCTGGTGGTATGCGCGATGGTTTAAAACTCAAAGCGTGGTTGCCAGGTGGTGCATCAACAGACTTCTTGGCTGCTGAACACATCGACCTTCCAATGGATGCGGAAAGTATCATGAAAGCAGGATCACGTTTGGGGACCTGTTTGTTGATGGTTGTTGATGAAACCCAATGTATGGTTTCAGCAACCCGTAACTTAGAAGAATTCTTTGCACGTGAATCATGTGGCTGGTGTACACCTTGCCGTGATGGTCTGCCTTGGGCCGTGAAAGCGTTAAAAGCGCTGGAAAATGGTGAAGGAAAACAGGAAGATATCGATCATTTACAAGAACTGACTCGTAAATTATGGATTGGTAAAACTTTTTGTGCCCACGCTCCAGGTGCGATGGAACCACTCATGGGCGCACTCAAACATTTCCGTGGCGAGTTTGAAGCAAAAGTCGTAAATGCGGCCGCTCAAGCTAGCAACGTAGAACAAGCTTAAGGAATTCGACTATGGCTACCATTCATGTCGATGGAAAATCGTACGAAGTCAATGGCTCGGAAAACTTGCTGCAAGCATGTTTGAGTCTGGGCATCGACATCCCATATTTTTGTTGGCATCCATCCTTAGGTTCTGTCGGCTCTTGCCGTCAATGTGCTGTGACCCAGTACGCAAACGCAGAAGATACGCGTGGTCGTTTGGTCATGTCATGTATGACACCGGCATCTGACAATACCTATATCTCGATCGAAGACAAAGAAGCGGTGGATTTCCGTGCTTCTGTGGTCGAGTTTTTGATGACCAACCACCCACACGACTGTCCAGTCTGTGAAGAAGGTGGTCACTGTCATTTACAAGATATGACTGTAATGACACAGCATGACCGTCGTCGTTACCGTTTCACCAAGCGTACGCACTACAACCAAGAACTCGGTTCGTTTATTGCACATGAAATGAACCGTTGTATCGCATGTTACCGTTGTGTCCGTTACTACAAGGACTACGCGGGCGGTACTGACTTTGGTGTGTATGCCAATGCGTCACGTGTGTATTTTGGTCGTCCAGAATCAGGCACGTTGGAATCAGAATTCTCCGGTAACTTGACCGAGATCTGCCCAACAGGCGTATTCACCGACAAAACGCATTCTGCACGCTATAACCGTAAATGGGACATGCAGTATGCGCCAAGCGTCTGCCAAGGCTGTTCTTCAGGTTGTAACATCTCTCCGGGTGAGCGTTATGGTGAGTTGCGTCGTGTAGAAAACCGTTTCAACGGTGAAGTGAACCAATACTTCCTCTGCGACAAAGGCCGTTTCGGTACCGGTTATGTCAACCGTGCAGACCGTCCACGTCAGCCACAGTTCCGTGGTGCGGGGGCAATTGAAACTGTATCGGTGGATCAGGCATTGGATCAGGTGATCGCCACAATTCAAGGCAAAAAAGTCTTGGGTATCGGTTCGCCACGTGCCAGCCTTGAATCGAACTATGCACTTCGTGAACTGGTCGGTCAGGACAACTATTCAACCGGTATGTCACAAAAAGAGCAGGGCCTGATTGAGCTTGCAGCATCGATCATGCAAACCGAGGGTATTCATAACCCGAACATGCGTGAAATCGAAAGCTATGATGCTGTGTTGATTTTGGGTGAAGACCTGACGCAAACTGCGCCACGTATGGCTCTGTCTGTTCGTCAAGCAGCGAAAAACAAAGCCAAAGAAATGGCGGCAGAGCGTCGTACGCAAGAATGGCTGGCTGAACCTGTTCAACGTATCGGTCAGGATGCGAAATCTCCAATTTATATCTTGGCGGCAACGCAAACCCGTTTGTCTGATGTAGCAACCGGTGAAGTGGTTGCTTCTCCAAACGATATCGCGCGTTTAGGTTTTGCCGTGGCAGCAGCGGTTGCTGGTGAAACAGTGCTTGGTTTGGATGATGATGCGAAAGCCTTTGCACAAACTATTGCAGACACGCTAAAAGCAGCGAAAAAACCATTGGTGATTGCAGGTACCAGCTTGCAGGATGCGGCCATCATGGAAGCAGCAGCACAATTGACACAAAACTTGGGTGCAAATGCCGGTTTAAGTCTGGTGGTGCCTGAAGTGAACTCGATGGGCTTGGCGCTGCTCGGTGGCTTAAGCCTAGAACAAGCCTTTGCGCAAGACTATGACACTCTGGTGGTTGTTGAAAATGACATCTTCCGTCGTTTGCCTGCACCTCAGGTGACTGCCGCATTGGCGAAAGCTGAAAAAGTAATTGTGTTAGATCACTCTGAAACAGAAACCGTTAAACAGGCCGACATCGTGCTTTCTGCAGCGAGCTTTGCGGAAGGTGACGGTACTGTGGTCAGCCAAGAAGGCCGTGCACAGCGTTTCTACCAAGTGTATGACCCAAGCTACTACAATCCGGAATACGCAATCAAGGAATCTTGGCGCTGGTTACATGCGATTGAAACCGGTATTCAAGGCAAAGCGATTGACTGGACTGTACTGGATGACGTGATTGAATCTGTCGTGAGAAATGTTCCGGTACTTGAAGCCATTCAAGACGTTGCGCCAGATGCTGGCTACCGTGTCCATGGCTTGAAAATTGCGCGTGAACCACGCCGTTATTCAGGTCGTACTGCGATGCGTGCGCCATTATCGATTCATGAGCCTAAACAGCCAACCGATCCAGATTCGGCATTAACGTTCTCTATGGAAGGTTATGTGGGTTCTGAAACGAAAGCGGCACTTGTGCCATTTGCTTGGGCACCAGGCTGGAACTCGCCGCAATCTTGGAACAAATACCAAGATGAAGTGGGCGGCCATTTGAAAGGTGGTGACTCTGGTATTCGTTTATTTGACCGTCTACCAAAACGTCCTGCACGTTCTTATGTAGCACCAAGTGCGGTTGTAGCAAATCCAGCAAGTTTCCGTCTGGTTCCAATGCACCACATCTTTGCATCTGGTGAATTCACGATCAAGACTCCAGCTATGGAATCACGTATTCCTGAAGCGGTGTTCGCAGTGGGTGAACAGGATGCAACTCGTTTGAATCTGAAAGATGGTCAACGCGTGACAGTGAAAGCCGGTGACACCACTGTGAGCCTTCCTGTACAAGTGATCGAATATTTACCTACAGGTTATATTGGTTATCCAATTGGTTTAGCACCAACGGTTTCTCTTGCTGAGCCTGTATCAGTAGAAACTGCGGTAGGAGTGTAATCATGAATGAATCTTTACGCGTTCTACCAGAATGGGCAACAGGTTGGGAAACGACATTCCTGGTCGTACAAGCGATTGTTGTCCTCTTGGTGGTGGTACTGGTAGCTGCATTGATGTCGTTCATTGAACGTCGTCTACTGGCATGGTGGCAGGACCGTTACGGTCCAAACCGTGTGGGTCCTGGTGGTATGTTCCAGATCGTCGCGGACATGTTGAAAATCATGTTCAAAGAAGACTGGACACCAAAGTTTGCCGATAAATTAACTTTCCGTTTGGCACCTGCTGTTGCGATGGCAACTGCAGTGCTCTCATTTATGGTGATCCCGGTATCACCATCTTTGGGTGTGGCGGATATGAGCATTGGCCTGTTGTTCTTTATGGCAATGGCGGGTATTGCGGTCTATGCCGTACTGTTCGGTGGCTGGTCTTCAAACAACAAATACTCACTGTTAGGTGGTCTGCGTTCGGCGGCTCAAACCATTTCGTATGAAGTGTTCTTGGGTATCTCGCTCATGGGCGTGGTCGCGATTGCGGGTTCATTCAATCTGCGTGAAATCGTTGAAGCGCAACGTGATGTTTGGTTTGTTATTCCACAATTCATCGGCTTTATGATTTTCGTCGTGGCAGGGGTAGCGGTCACGCACCGTCATCCATTTGACCAACCGGAAGCAGAACAAGAATTGGCCGAAGGTTACCATGTCGAATACGGTGGTATGAAATGGGGGATGTTCTTCGTTGCCGAATACGTCAACGTGGTGCTGATCTCTGCCTTGATCGTAACGTTATTCTTTGGTGGCTGGTTAGCGCCATTCAATATTGAAATTCCGTTTGTTCCACCAGTGTTCTGGTTCGTGATTAAAACAGCATTCTTCGTGATGATGTTTGTCTTGGCGCGTGGTTCTTTAATGCGTCCACGTTATGACCAGGTCATGAACTTTGGTTGGAAGATTTGTTTGCCACTGGCGCTTGTCAATTTGTTGGTGACTGGTGCTGTGATTCTTATGAATCAAGCGGCCTAAGACAGCAGGGAGAACAGAATGTTTAAGTTTCTAGCTGGAGTTGGGTCCGTTGTACGGTCATTGTGGATGGTTTTTACCCACGTGACACGTAAACGTGACACCATCCTTTATCCAGAAGTGCCAGCCGCTGAAATCGTACCACCACGTTACCGTGGTCGTATTATCCTGACGCGTGACCCAGATGGCGAAGAGCGTTGTGTGGCTTGTAACCTGTGTGCGGTTGCTTGTCCAGTAGGCTGTATTTCATTACAAAAAGCAGAAAAAGAAGATGGTCGTTGGTATCCGGAATTTTTCCGTATTAACTTCTCACGCTGTATTTTCTGCGGGATGTGTGAAGAAGCATGTCCAACGACTGCGATTCAGCTGACTCCAGATTTCGAGTTGGGTGAATATGTTCGTCAAGACTTGGTCTATGAAAAAGAAAACTTGCTTATTTCAGGTCCAGGTAAATATCCAGACTATAATTTCTACCGCGTAACCGGTATGGCAGTTACAGGTAAGGACAAAGGTCAAGCACAAAAAGAAAGTGCACCTGTGGATGTACGGAGTTTATTACCATGATGTGGCCATTTTATCTGATGGCTCTCGTGGCCATTATCTCGACTGTTCGTGTTGTGACTAACACGAATCCAGTCCATGCATTATTGAGCTTGATTGTATCGCTGCTTGCTGTAGCGGGTATTTTCATGATCGTGGGTGCACCATTTGCTGGTGCGCTTGAGATCATTGTGTATGCCGGGGCAATCATGGTGTTGTTCGTGTTCGTGGTGATGATGCTGAATTTGGGGCAGCAAACCGTTGAGCAGGAATCGAAATGGTTGAATTCTTCGGCGTGGGCTTATCCAGCCTTGATGAGCTTCTTGTTAGGCTTGGTCTTGGTTTGGATGCTTGGCTCAGACTATACCGTTGCGGGTCTCACTTTGGGCAAAGAAGTGATTGGTCCTAAAGCCGTTGGTCAAGCACTCTTTACACACTATTTATTATTGGTTGAAGTTGCCGCAATGTTGTTACTGGCTGCGCTAGTAGCGGCATACCATCTAGGTAAACGTGAACCAAGTGCAGAAGAGGAAAAAGAATAATGGGTAATATCCCTTTAGAACATGGTTTGATCGTTGCAACCATTCTTTTTGCACTCGGTTTTTACGGTGTAATGGTGCGACGTAACCTTTTGTTTATGTTAATGAGCCTTGAGATCATGATGAATGCCGCTGCGTTGGCATTCGTTCTGGCAGGCAGTGCCTGGGCACAACCGGATGGACAGATCATGTTCATCTTGATCCTGACCTTGGCTGCAGCAGAGGCATGTATTGGTCTTGCGATCGTCCTCCAGTTCTACCATCGCTTCCATCACCTGGATGTGGATGCTGCTAGTGAGATGCGCGGATGAGTTATTTATATTTAACAGTATTATTTCCGCTAATCGGTTTCCTTTTATTAGCGGCAGGGCGTGACAAGCTGCCTGAAACAGTGGCAGCGATTATTGGTGTGGGTTCCGTTGGTCTTTCAGCACTGTTTGCGCTGATCGCTGGTATGGACTTCGTTAATAATGGTTCAGTGACGCACGTTCAACATCTTTGGACGTGGTTCAATGTCGGTGGTTTTGCACCTGCATTCAGCTTGCACCTTGATGGCTTGTCCTTATTGATGATGGGCATGATCACCGGTGTTGGTTTCTTGATCCACATCTTTGCCTCTTGGTATATGCGTGGCGAAGAGGGCTATGCGCGCTTCTTCTCTTACTTCAACCTGTTCGTAACCAGCATGCTGTTATTGGTGCTGGGTGACAACTTGGCGTTGTTGTTCCTCGGTTGGGAAGGTGTAGGTCTGTGTTCATACCTATTGATTGGTTTCTACTATTCAAATCCTGCGAATGGATGGGCTGCAATCAAAGCATTTACCGTGACCCGTATCGGTGACGTATTCTTGCTGATTGCATTGTTCTTGCTTTACCAACAGTTTGGTACCTTGAACATCCAGTACATCGTAGAACATGCAGCGACCGTGATGACTCAAAGCTCATCGCTTTCCATCTGGACAGCGTTGATGTTGTTCTTGGGTGCTGCAGGTAAATCAGCGCAGATTCCGCTCCAAACCTGGTTAGCCGATGCGATGGCAGGTCCGACACCGGTGTCTGCCTTGATCCACGCAGCGACCATGGTAACTGCGGGCGTATATTTGACTTGCCGTACTTACACCGTGTTTGAAATGGCACCTGAAGTCTTGCAGTTCATCGCGATTACCGGTGCAGTGACTTTGCTGGTTGCTGGTTTTGCAGCATTGGTACAAACCGATATCAAACGTATCTTGGCTTACTCAACTATGAGTCAGCTGGGTTATATGTTCATGGCGGTTGGTGCTGAAGCGTACCAAGCAGGTCTGTTCCATATGCTCACTCACGCATTCTTCAAGGCATTATTATTCTTGTCTTCAGGTGCGGTGATTCTGGCTTACCATCACGAACAGAACATTTTCAAAATGGGTGGTTTGTTCAAGCGTAACAAATTCCTGTTTGCCTGCTTCGCGATTGGTGGCGGTGCACTTGCTGCGATTCCGTTTGTTACCATCGGTTTCTTCTCTAAAGATGCGATCTTGGGTGCAGTTTGGGCACAAGGTCAAGCCGTTGCCGTGTATAACAGTTTGTACTGGGTTGGTGTTGCGGGTGCATTCTTAACTTCAATTTATACTTTCCGTTTGATCTGGGTGGTATTCTTCGGCGAAGAAAAAACCCATTATCACGAAATCAAGGGCGTTACCTATTGGGGGCCTCTTGCGATCTTGGCGGTACTTTCAACTGGTCTCGCATATGTGTTAAAAGCGCCGGTAGAAGCGATCCTGAATTCGGCTAAAATTCCAGCATTTGTTATTCCTGAAGCATTAGAAGCAGGTGTACATACGGCTGAATATACCGCTGTTGGTATTGCTCTTGCAGGTCTTGTGGTCGGCATCATTCTGTTTGCTTTTGCCTACAATGCAGTGAAGAGCTTTGCTCAAACTTCATTGGGTGCAGGTCTTGCAAATATTTGCCGTAATGCACTTGGTTTTGATGCACTGTATAACATCGTGTTTGTTCAACCTTATTTGCTCATCGCGAAGATCTTGGGTCGTGACCCAATTGACGGTTTGTGGTTGGTATTGCCAGCACTTGTCAAAGGTGGCAACAGCTTTACCAGTTCACGTCAAACGGGTTCGTTGCGTGAATATGCTTCAAGCATGTCATTTGGTGTTGTCGTTCTACTGATGATCTTGATCGTGATTCAGGTAGTGGGGAAATAAAATGGAAAACAATTTGATTTTACCCGCGCTGATCCTCGTTCCGTTCATTGCAGGTTTTGTATGCTGGTTGGTCGACAAAGTTGACCAACATCTCCCTCGTTGGATTGCCTTGATTGGTATGCTCGTGACTTTGGGCTTAACCATTTCATTATGGCAAAGTGGTAACTTTAATTATGAGTTGGGACAAAAAGTTCCAACCTGGTCAGCTGAATTCTATTTACCGTGGATTCAGACTTTAGGGATTAACATCCATCTTGCGCTGGATGGCCTTTCTTTACTCATGGTGGGCTTGACTGCATTACTCGGTGTACTGGCAGTAGGCTGTTCATGGGGTGAGATCCAGAAGCATGTGGGCTTCTTCCACTTGAACCTACTTTGGTCATTGGGTGGGGTGATTGGCGTATTCTTGGCGATCGACTTGTTCCTGTTCTTCTTCTTCTGGGAGATGATGCTGGTTCCAATCTACTTCTTGATTGCCCTTTGGGGCCATAAGGGAGCAGATGGCAAGTCACGTGTATATGCAGCGACCAAGTTTTTCATCTATACCCAAGTTGCAGGTTTGATCATGCTAATCGGTATCCTAGGTCTAGTGATCTATGGTTACATGATGACAGGTATGATTGGCTTCGATTACAACTACTTGCTAGGTGTAGCGAATACGCTTGATGCACAAGTTCCATCAGTTGCGTATGCCTTGATGATCTGTATGTTCATCGGTTTCGCAGTAAAACTTCCAGTGTTCCCGCTACACGGCTGGTTACCTGATGCGCATGCACAGGCACCTACCGCGGGTTCTGTTGACTTGGCCGGTATCCTGATCAAGACAGCGGCTTATGGTTTATTACGTTTCGTAATGCCATTCTTCCCGGCAGCATCTGCGCAATTTGCAGATATCGCGATCATTTTCGGTTTGATCGGTGTGTTCTACGGTGCATGGTGTGCTTTCCAGCAAACCGACATGAAACGCCTCTTGGCTTACACGTCAATTTCGCACATGGGCTTTGTACTGCTTGCGTTGTATGCAGGAAACATCCTGACCTATCAAGGTTTGATGATCATGATGTTGGCACATGGTCTGTCTTCTGCAGCATTGTTCATCATGTGTGGTCAGATCTACGAACGTGTTCATACCCGTGACATGCGTTTGATGGGCGGTATGCGTGGTCAGTTTGGCTATCTTGCGTTCTTCTTGATGTTCTTTATCTCTGCACTGGTCGGTATTCCGGGTCTAGGTAACTTTATCGGTGAATTCCTGATCTTGATGGGTTCATTCGCGAAGTTCCCAACCTTTACCATCATTGCTGCAGTTAGCTTAGTGTTTGCTGGTTTGTACGGTTTGATCCTGATCCATCGTGCTTTGTTTGGTACACCAAATGAAGAGCAAAAACAGCATCACGCTAACCCGTTAAAAGATCTCAATGCACGTGAATTGGGTATCCTACTGATTTGTGCGTTTGGTTTAGTCTGGCTTGGTCTCTACCCACAAACCTTCCTTGATGTGTCTAACTCAAGTATGGCGTGGTTAGCGAATAGCTACATTCCAGTTCAAGAAGCAGTTGAAGCGGTACAACAAACCGCGACTCAACTCGAAAATGTGGAGATCCAATAAGCCATGAACTTCACAATGTCTTTTGCACAGCTCATGCCATTGGCGCCTGTGATGATCGTGGCGTTAACCGCGGTCGTGGTGATGATTCTCACCTCAATTAAACGTAACCATAATTTAATTGCAACAGCGTCTGTGGTGGGCTTAAACCTTGCCGGTCTTTATATCTTACTCACCATGTTTGGCGGTGCTTTTGCACCAGCCAACGTGATGGGCATGTTTATGATTGACCCGTTCACCTTGCTGTACCAGTTGGTCATTCTGATTGCGGCATTGGCATGTTCAACCTTGTCACATGCTTATATTGAATCGTATCAAGATAACCGTGAAGAACTGTATCTATTGATGCTGTGTTCGGTTGCAGGTGCCATGTTGATGGTGGCGAGTGCACATTATGCGGCGTTCTTCATTAGCCTGGAATTGATGTCTATTCCAGTCTATGGTCTATTGGCTTATACGCATCAGCGTAGCCAATCGCTCGAAGCCGGTGTGAAATATCTGGTACTTTCTGCGACCGCTTCAGCGATGTTGCTGATGGGTATGGCATACATCTACGCCTATACCGGTTCATTGTCATTCTATGACTCTGTACAAGCATTTATGGAAGCGTTAAAGCAGCCAATGGTGATTTTAGGTCTAGGCTTGATCATCTTTGCGGTAGCATTCAAGTTATCACTTGCACCATTCCACAAATGGACACCAGACGTGTACGCAGGTGCACCAGCACCAATCGCAACTTTCTTGGCAACTGCTGCGAAAGTGGCAACCATTGGTCTGTTCGTGCGTTACTTGTTAACTTCCGGTGCCATCATGGTTGATTCGATCGTAACGATTATTACGATCATTGCAGTGCTTTCAATCTTGGTGGGTAACTTGCTTGCAGTACGTCAGGTCAACTTGAAACGTATTTTGGCTTACTCTTCAATTGCACACTTTGGTTATCTGTTAATTGCGATTATCAGCATGACTTATGCAAGTTTAGGTAGCGTAAGCGTTTATGTCGTGACTTATGTGTTGACTACGATCGGTGCTTTCGGTGCAGTTGCGTTGATGTCTAGTCCATATAATAACTTGGATGAAGCACAAACCCTTGCCGACTACCGTGGTTTATTCTGGCGCCGTCCAGTGTTGACTGCGACTTTAACCGTGATGATGTTGTCATTGGCCGGTATTCCACTCACTGCTGGCTTCATTGGTAAGTTCTTGGTGGTGATGGCTGCAGTTACAACACAACATTGGTTCTTGGCGGCTATGATTATTGTGGGTTCTGGTATTGGTTTGTACTACTACCTACGCGTGATGATCGTCATGTATATGACACCACCAGAAACACCACGTATCGATGCTGACAAGCATTGGGGTCAAAAAGTGGGCGGTATCATGGTGCTTGCAGCGGCAGCTTTGGTTTTGGTGATTGGTATTTATCCAGATCCACTGATCAAATTAGCCCTTCAGGCTGAGATCTTATCGCCATTACATTTCATGTTGACGCAACGATAAGTTTGACTTGATACTATAAAAAAGCCTCCTAAATTGGGGGCTTTTCTTATACCAATTGTTAAAAACCTTTATAATGAAAAAATATGCTTTTTCGTTATTTAGGTGTTCTCCCGTGCCCATCCAAGAAATTCGTCATCCGCTGATCCGTCATAAACTAGGCATATTACGCCGTGCTGGAATTAGTACCAAAAATTTCCGTGAATTGGCTCAAGAAGTCACAATGTTGCTGACCTACGAAGCGACGAAAGATCTTGCTGTTGAAGATCAGGAAATTGAAGGTTGGGCAGGACCCGTAGTGACGCAAAGGATTGCCGGGAAGAAAATTACCGTTGTTCCGATTTTACGTGCCGGTATTGGGATGTTGGATGGTTTCCTCAATCTGATTCCAAGCGCTAAGGTTTCCGTTTTAGGCTTAGAGCGTGATGAGCAGACTTTGCAAGCCCGTACCTACTACAAAAAACTGGTTCCTGATGTGGAAAACCGCATTGCCATGATCATTGACCCAATGCTCGCGACCGGTTCCTCCCTGATTGCGGCAATTGATGTGCTCAAAGCTAGTGGTTGTAAGGATATCCGTGTCATGGTATTAGTAGCAGCCCCGGAAGGGATCGCTAAAGTAGAAGCTGCACATCCCGATGTCCGTATTTTTACTGCATCTATTGATGAGGGTTTAAATGAGCAAGGCTATATCATTCCTGGGCTGGGAGATGCAGGTGACAAGATTTTTGGCAGTGTGCAGAAAGACTAAACGAAATTGAAGTCAGAAAAGAGGCTTTTACAGCCTCTTTTTTATATACTAAACGCATGACAGATACAGACTGGGGATAGGTATGACTTCCGAGCAATATCAAGGAAAAGTAAAGCAGTATAATTCAGAGAAAGGATTTGGTTTTATTTCCTCACCTGAAGGAGAAGTATTCTTTCATATTTCGGATTTCCCTACAGAGACAGGCGAACCAAAGCGCAATGATCGGGTAAAGTTTAACGTTGTTCAAAATGGTGAAAGATATAAAGCCATTAAAATTGAGCGCGTCGAGGACAAATCAAAAAAAGCCAAGAAAGCGAAAGCGGTAGCCGTGAATACATCAATCACTTCAGCCTTATTGTCTAATTTAAAGCGTTAATTTTTTTATTATTTTTAAAAATATAGAAGAGGTTTTTTAACCTCTTTTTTATTAGAATACCAGCACTAAAAAATAAAAGAGCCATACATGTTTAACAAGGGGAAAATTAAAAGCTACGATGCCATGCGCGGTTTTGGTTTTATCGAGCTAGATGGAAACGGTCAAGAGGTGTTTTTTCATATCCGCGATATGCCGAATGCAAATCTTGCCCCTCAGTTGGGTGAATCACTGAAATTCATGGTTGTTGAACAAGACGGTAAATTTAAAGCGGATAATCTCCTTCGTTTGGACCATCAGTGTGAATTGATTCAACCCGATAGTAAACCCTATACAGGGATAACGACGCCTGTTGATCGGATTAAGGCATCACAGCGCAAGTTAGTCTGGGGAATCTGCATCACCTGTTTGCTCGCGATAATCATCGCAGTGTTGGGCTATCAGCAATATCAGCGTACCCAGCTCGTTAAGCAACTAAAAGTGCAGCAATTGGCAGAATTACAAAAACAGATTATTGCTCAGCAACGTGCAGCATTAGGCGATAAGGTGTCTGATGAAATTATTGTCAAAGAAAAAAGAATCGAGGCTGAGGCTACAAAACCTGCTGCTACAGTGACGCCTGTTTCCGTTAGTCCTGTGGTTGCCAGTGCACAAACACAATTTCGTTGTGATGGCCGTACGCATTGCAGCCAAATGCGTTCCTATGAAGAAGCAGTTTTCTTCCTGAAAAACTGTCCGGGTACGCAAATGGACGGAAACAATGATGGTGAACCTTGTGAACGGCAGTTTGGTCGATAGGCCAGACTACCTGAGTAAATTGGCAGAATCTCTCAGGTGCTGAGTAGGCAGTAGCTTACTGAAACTGATCTTCGCAGAATTTCATAAAGGCTTTTAGACCTGGCCCCTGATATTTTTGACGATGGACCAGCATAAACAGCGGGCGAGTGAGTTGCCAGAAAGGAGTTTCTAAAATCACCAGTTGGCCTTTTTCCTGTAAAGGTTCAATGGCCAGTCGGGAAATACAGGACAAGCCCAAACCACCTGCGACAATTTTCAGAATGGCTTCATTATGCCCGAGGGTCAAACGGATATTAGCATCGGGCAAATCCTGCAAGATCACATGGTCAAACACTTCACGTGTACCAGAACCTTCTTCACGCAAAATCCATTCAACATTAAGAAAGTCCACGGCATTCAAGGGACGGTCTAGCTGGGCCAGCGGATGATTGGGTGCACAGCACACAGCAAGCTCATCATCACGCCATGGAATCGATTGTAATTGTGGTAAATGGCAGGAACCTTCAATCAGTGCGAGATCCAGCTGAAATTGGTTGACCGCTTCAATCATTTGCCGGGTATTGCCGACTTGTAATTGTAAGTGTGCCTGGGGTTGAACTTGCAAGAAACCCGCCATCAGATCCGGCATTAAATAATCACTGATCGTGAGCGTAGCACCCAAGCGTAAATCAATACTCTGTAATTCACCTTTGGCAGCCTGTTCAAAGGCTTCACAACGACCCAGAATTTCCAGTGCCTGTGGCAACAAAAAACGCCCAAGATCATTAAGTTGCAAACGTTTGCCTAAACGGTCAAACAGTGGTGCACCTAAGCCATCTTCTAAATCCGCCAAGGCCATACTTGCTGCGCTTTGCGTGAGTTTGACCGCCTCGCTTGCTTTGGTGACAGTTCCTTCTTGAGCGACTGCTACAAAAACCGCCAGTTGGCGTAAAGTCATGCGCATGGATGAAGCCTTAAGGTTTAAAAAATATGAACAAATTGACCCGTCATGCTAACATGAGCACACCGTATCGTGCCATGTTGAAATCATGTCAATTGAAAAATTTAGCCTAGAAACGGTTCTGTCTGTGCATCGCTGGACGGACACCTTATTTAGCTTTACCCTAACGCGTCCAGCGCATTTCAAGTTCACGGCAGGCCAGTTCGCACGGATTGGTTTGAAAGTCGGAGAGGAGCTGGTGGTGCGCGCTTATTCGATTGTCTCATCACCTTATGATGAAACGCTGGAGTTCTTTTCGATTGTGGTGCCGGATGGGGCATTTACCTCTAATCTGCAACACCTGAAAGTCGGTGATGAGCTGTATCTGGAAAAAATTCCTTATGGTTTTCTGACCTTGGCACGTTATCAGTTACCTTTACCGAAAGATCTCTGGTTATTGGCGACCGGAACCGGTTTGGCTCCTTTCCTATCAATGCTGCAAGATTTTGAAACCTGGTCCAAATATCAGCACATTCATCTGGTGTATAGTGTTCGCACCAGAGCAGAATTAGCCTATGTCAATCGTATTCAAGAAATTGCTCAAACCTTTGGGGAAGGGCACAGTGGTTTTAAATTTGTGCCGGTGATTACCCGTGATGCAACGGCTGATTTGCATGAGCGTTTACCACGACTGATCGAGAATGGAGCTTTGGAGCAGGTGGTAGGCATGTCTTTTGACCCAAATAGCAGTCATATTATGCTGTGTGGTAACCCTGAAATGGTCGAGGATACCAAAGAAGCCTTAAAACGCCGTGGTCTGAGCATGAATCGTCGTGGGGAAGGCAATATCGCAGTAGAAAATTACTGGTAATCCCTTTGCAAGTTGCAATGATGTGAATTGAATCGCCCAAAATACAAAATGCCCTCAATCGAGGGCACTGTATGGAAATGAGTGAACTTTAATGCACAAACATGTCCATAAATTCACGAATTTCCTGAATGGCACTCTCTAGATCTGTGCTGAGCCAAGTCGGCTCAAAAAATCCTGCATAGTATTCCAGACGATCTTGGGGGACCACCAGACGAATCGGACATTCCTCTTCGAGTAAACGCCATGGAATAATCGGTACTTCATTGTCTAAAAATGCACTGACATTACGAATATCAATCACCATAGCATTGATACAGTCGGGGAAAGGCATGACAGAAAATTCTTCAGTACGGCGGCGAAAATATTCTAAGTCGCCCCATTGCAGCACATAACTGGGTTTATCGAATTCAATAATACCGATCAGATGTTGATCGCGGGTATAATGTAAGCCACATTGATGAGTGACGTCAGTGTCAAGATCAAGCGTTACTCTTTGCTGACGATACGCCATAATGGTAAAGCACATAAAAAAACGGACATGCAGTATAGCGCATTTTGCATACAACATTAAAACCGATCGTCACGATTACACTAAGCTTCTTCACACATTGATACATAGCCTCTTGTTAAACTGTTCTTATCAGAAAAAAAATAAGAGAGGGAAGGCCATGAAGCACGATTTTAGTAAACCGGCGCATGTGACCAGTGCAGAAGAGAATATGCAAAAAAAACGTTTACCAGTGTATATGCTGGTAGCAGTTGGTCTTTTCCTTGTTGCACTACTGATCTATATGTTCGTTGAACGTAATCCTTCTCCACGGGAAGCCCCGCCGGATCAGACTGCTATGCAACCTGCCACCATGAATAATATGAACAATAGTGCACCTAAAGTCAGCGAGCAGGATGCTGTAGCAACGGATAATGCGAAAACCGCAGCCAACCGTTAAGGAAGAACGTGATCTTCCTCATTAGGATGAATCATTTCCCTTATTCCTAAAACAAAGCCCGAAGTGAATCACGACGGGCTTTATTGTTTTGCAAACTTATGCAGCGCTTTTGTTGCTCTTATGCTGCTTTGAATTGATTCAAAAAACACCGAGTTTTAAGGTGATACAGGTAACGATTAGAAAAAAGTAAAAAGCAGATTTAGACCAATTTGCATATACAAACCTGATAAAGATAAGAGGGCGAAGAATTATGAATGATTTTTTTGCTGGAGGTCCGAGAGGATCAAATTATGGTGCAATGTATTATTGGGATCAATTCCAGCCGATTATTGCAGCTGTGGTCATTTTATTGCTCGGTTGGGTTGTGGCTCTGATCATCGCCGCCGGTGTTAAAAAATTACTGCAAAAAATCGGCACCAACCATCATCTTTCTACTGCAACCACTACAACGGCGGGAAAATTTCCCGATATTGAACAGATTATCTCGCGTGTGGTGTTCTGGTTTATTCTGATTATTGCGGTGGTCGCAGCATTAAATGTTTTGAATATCAACAGTGTTAGTGGACCATTCAGTGACATGCTAGCACAGGTATTGGCTTTTATTCCGAACCTGATTGCGGCTATTGCGGTGGGTTTCATCGGTTGGATTCTAGCCAAACTGGTACGTATGGGATTGCAACGGCTTTTGGCCCGTACTCAGCTGGATGAGAAGCTTAGTACCGAGGTGGGTGTTCGACCGATTAGCCAAAATATTGCAGATATTGTGTACTGGCTGATTTTGTTATTGTTCTTGCCAATCATCCTTTCGATCCTCGGCCTGAACGGATTATTAGTGCCTGTGCAGAACATGCTGAATGAAGCCATTCTGTTCCTGCCAAATCTGTTTATTGCCGGTGTGATTATTTTTGTCGGTTATATTCTGGCAAAAATTGTGCGCGGTATTGTGGAGGGTTTACTCGGTAGCCTGAATGTACAATCACAGGCGCAAAAGATTGGTCTGTTTAAGACTGGCAACTTACCTGGCTTGTTAGGTACCTTTGTCTTTACTTTAATCATAATCACCGCATTGATCATCGCGTTTGAAGCTCTGGGGATTGAAGCCATTTCGCAACCCGCGACGGCAATGTTGTATGAAATCCTGAACGCGATTCCAAACATTATTGCTGCCGGTTTGATCCTGATCATTGCCTACGTGGTTTCACGTTTTGTTGCTCGACTGGTCAGCGAGTTGCTCGCTGGTACAGGTGTTGATGAACTGCCAGCTAAACTGGACTTGCAACGCTTTTTAGGTAGTAACAAAATTTCAGTTATGATCGGCACATTGATCGTGTTCTTCACCATGCTATTTGCAGTTGCTGAGGCGGCGAACCGTCTAGGTTTTGAACAGATCAGTGGTCTGATCGCGATGTTTATTCAGTTTGGTGCCAGTATCTTGCTGGGTGCGGTGATTCTGCTGATCGGTTTCTGGTTGGCCAATCTGGTAGCCAAAGTCTTAGAGCGCGGTGAATATAATTATTCACGCTGGTTGGCGAATTTGGTCCGTATCCTGATTATGGGCTTGGTGATTGCCATGGGACTCCGAGCCATGGGCATCGCGGATTCAATCGTGAATCTGGCCTTCGGTTTAACCTTAGGAGCGGTTGCAGTTGCTTTTGCTCTGGCCTTTGGTCTCGGCGGCCGTCAGCCTGCCGAGCGCTTATTGACAGATTTACTTGACCAAGCTAAGCAACATGCCAAAAAATCTAATCCTTTACATCAGCCCAAGGCGGCTTCTTCTACACAACCTAGTATGGCACCTACAGTGGTGACAGAGCCTGCTTCAGCAGAGCAGCATGGTTCTACTACTAAACCTGAGGAAGGCGACATCAGTGAATTTAAGGTCAACCCAGAACATCCACCAGTGAATAAACCTTTTGGTTCAACGGGTGAAGTGGAACAGGACGTGGATATTTCTCATCCGCCAAAGAGCAATGATGATATCTAAGGTCGAGTATCCCATGCAAAAGTGACTACACCTGTGTAGTCACTTTTTTATACCTGAAATGTGAGGATTGAGGAAAATATTAGCTGAGAAGTGCCAACTGTTATGAATTATGTGGAATTTTATGCTGACTTGAAGGGAAAAAGACTGGACTAAATTCGACTAAGGTCTAGTAATTTTAATCTGTGGTTTTTTCTTTCCTGCAACACCTTGTGTAATAAGGCTTTTCTTTATTTCGACATAAGTTAGCAGTTATTGTTCTAGGACAGACCCTCTATACAGAATAAATATTTGTTATAGAATGAGATTGTTTCATATACATGCAACAGTTATGGATTAATGTTGCCATAAGATTAATTATAAAGGGGAAATCAGGATGAACCTTAACTTCAAACTTCCAGTATTTGCAGTTGTAAAACGTTTGACTAAAGTCGTATCTCAGCGCACATCTTATGAATTGAAAAGCGGTATCGCAAAAATGGAAAACGCGATTGCACGTACGCAACAAAACCAGCAAGTTGCTTTATTGCGTACTGATTACTTGGAATAATTTCTTAAACAAATTGACTGGCTGCATGGGCTGATGCCCATGCCCATTGAAAATTATATCCGCCCAAATGTCCTGTGACGTCCAGTACCTCGCCCAGAAAATACAAGCCTTTTTGTTTCTGGCTTTCCATTGTTTTTGATGAAACCTCACGCGTATCGACACCGCCCAACGTGACTTCAGCAGTACGATACCCTTCAGTACCGGAAGGTTTGACTTCAAAACTCTCCAGTTGCTGACAAATTTGCTCTAAACGTTGGTCACTGAACTGTCCAATCGCAATTTCGCTGTCTTCTAGCCAGATAAGATTTTGTAATTCAATCACCACACTTTTGGCCATGTGTTCACTCAATAGGGTACGCAGTAGGACTTTAGGTTGACTCTGTTTTTTGTCTTTTAGCCATTGCAGTACATCTAAACCGGGCAGGAAATTAATCTGGAAGCTTTCCCCACTGTTCCAGTAGTTGGACAGTTGTAGAGAACTCGGCCCGCTGAGTCCTCGATGGGTGAACAATAAAGCTTCCGTAAATGCGTGACGCGTATTGCTCAGTGTGGCTTCTAGGGCATTTCCGCTGAGACGGGTGGTGACGTCTTTAAACTGGTCACTAAAGGTAAAAGGCACTAGACCGGCACGGGTCGGATAAACGTGGTGGCCAAATTGTTTGGCAATCTCATAGCCAATGCCAGATCCTCCCAATGTTGGAATCGATAATCCACCGCTGGCAACCACGAAAGATTCACATTCGAAATAGCCCTGTACGGTCGCTACTTGAAAACCTTTATTCTCTAAAGGATTGACAGCTTTGACTTCACAGCTGGTGCGGATGTCGACATTTCCTGCTTTTTCGCATTCTTGTAACAGCATGGCGAGAATTTCTTTGGCGCCGTTCAGGGTAAACAGCTGACCGTGTTTTCGTTCTTCATACTCGATTCCATAGTCACAGACCATCCCGATAAAATCCCAATTGCTATAACGGGACAGGGCGGAAATGACAAAATGCGGGTTATGTGAAATATAGTTGTCAGGCTCGACATATAGATTGGTAAAGTTACATTTCCCCCCGCCGGACATCAGGATTTTTTTGCCGACTTTGTTGGCTTTTTCCAGAACCAGTACCTTGCGGCCCCGTTTCGCTGCCATGGATGCGAGCATCAGTCCGGAAGCACCACCTCCCAATACAATCACATCATAAAAAGCAGCAGCCATAACTTTCTCTCAATCTAGCACAGCGGGGCATTATAGTTGATTTTAACGGCTGTTTCAGGACAAACTCGTTTTGCCTTGGAGTCCACCACTATGGATCACCAGAATCCGGCTGCCTTTGACAAAGTAGTTCTGCTTAATCAGTTCAAATAGGCCAAACAGCATTTTTCCGGTATAGATGGGTTCCAGTGGAATCTGGTATTGCTGTTCAAAGCGTTGGATAAAATCGAGTAATGCAGGTGTGACTTTGGCATAGCCACCAAAATGGTAATCTTGAACCAGCAGCCAGTTGCTTTTTTTAGTCCAATGCTGAATGTCTTGGATGAGAAAATCACCTTTTAAGGCTGGAAAGCCGATCACTTGTTGATGCTCTGCACTGGCATTGATCAAGCCACTGATTGTCCCCCCTGTACCGACTGCACAGCAAATCACATCATAAGTCTGCAAGTCTTTTTCTGACAAAATTTCCTGACAGCCTTGGACTGCGAGGGTATTGGTTCCCCCTTCAGGAATGATATAGGCATATGGGAATTTTGCGCTGAGTCTTGCCAGATATTCTGCCTCATGGCGTTGCCGATACTCCTGACGGCTTACAAAATGTAGCTGCATACCATTCTGCTGTGCTGTTGTCAGTGTTGGGTTCAGTGCTTGATGCTCTAGCTCCTCTCCACGAATGATTCCAATCGTCGGTATGTTGAGTAATTTTCCGGCCGCAGCAGTCGCTGCAATATGGTTGGAATAAGCCCCTCCAAAAGTGAGCAGTTGCTGATACCCCTGTTGTTGTGCAGTGCGGATGTTATCTTTCAGCTTATAGAATTTGTTTCCTGAAATCAGCGGATGGATCAGGTCTAAACGTTTGATGTCGAGTCGCAGGTCTGGATGAGCGGGAATGTTGTGATAGGGGAGCTGCTGATCAGAGAGTGTAAATATAAAATCCATGCTGCCTGCTTAAACCAAGAGATGAGTAATCTTAAAACGATTAGAAGCTTCGTGCTGATCCGATTGCATCAATGCTTAAGATTATCGTCAAGCATAAATGGTCGAAATAGACTGGCGAATGATGCTGAATCTGTTTAAGTTTAAGATAAAACAACAATCCATGTTCACAATGGCTTAGATAATAGCAGGACGTGTATGAAAAAATTTGTAAAACGCTTGCATCACGGTTTTTCCCAGCGTCCCTATCTGTCCGGAACTTTTGCTTTGGGGATCTCTTTATATTTTATCTTGCGCGTGATGACCAGCTGGCAATGGTCCACTTGCCTGCTGCTGGGCTGGAATGTAGCTACCTGGATGTATTTGCTCGTTACCTTACGTATGATGTTGAATACCAGCAGGCAAAATATTCTGCAACGTGCTCGCGATCAGGATGAATCCAAATGGGTGATTCTGGGGGCGGTACTGGTGGCTGTGCTGGTGTGTCTGGTCGGAATTTTGGTGCAGTTGAGCCAGACATCAAAACAACAGGTATGGCTGGAATTTGTGGATATTGGCCTGACGATTGCTACCATTTTTTCCACTTGGCTGCTGATTCATACCATGTTTGCCATTCATTATGCGCATGATTATTATTTGGCCAAAAGCCGTCATGAAGAACCGGGACTGGAATTTCCCAAAACAGAAGATCCGGTTTATTTTGATTTTATTTATTTTAGCTACATTGTCGGTACATCCGCGCAAACAGCAGATATCGCTGTGACCAGTCAGTTGATGCGCCGTTTAAATATTTTTCATTGTGTATTGGCATTTGCTTTTAATACGGTGATTTTGGCCATTACGATTAATGTGACGGCAGGATTTTTAGGGGTATAAAAAAGGCTTCCGAAGAAGCCTTTGATTTAAGGGGAGTCTTATGACACTTTATCGCCTGGTTTAGCACCAGATGCAGGTGAAATCACCCAAACACCTTCACCATTACCCGCGGCTAACACCATCCCGTTTGAGATCCCAAAACGCATCTTACGTGGAGCAAGATTCGCGACCATCACCACCAGTTTTCCTTTCAGATCTTCTGGTTGATAGAACTCACGGATCCCACTGAACACATTGCGGGGTTCAGCTTCACCGACATTTAACGTGAGTTGCAGCAGTTTGTCAGAACCTTCAACGGTTGCAGCTTCAACAACTTCTGCAACACGAAGATCAATCTTCATAAAGTCTTCAATACCAATGATTTCAGCTTCACCGACCTTAGGCTCAGCTTTCTTTTCTTTGGCTTTCTCTTTTTTCTTTTCAGCTTTGGCTGGTTCAGTCGGTGCTGCTAAAGAATCTTTAGAGGCATCAACCATGGCATCCACTTTGGCTTTGTCGACACGTTGCATCAATGGCTGGAACTGTGCAATCACATGATTGGTCAGTACTGTTTCGCGTGAAGCAAAGTTAAAGCTATCAAGTTGTAGGAAGGCTTGTACGTCTTCAGCCAGTTTTGGCAATACCGGTGCAAGGTAAATGGCCAACTGACGGAACAGGTTGATCCCGACAGAGCAAACCTCGTGTACTTGCTGTTCCTGACCTTCCTGTTTTGCTAGAGCCCACGGTTTCTTTTCATCAATGTACTGGTTAGCTTTGTCCGCCAGTGCCATGATTTCACGAATGGCAGCGGAAAATTCACGTGCTTCATAGGCTTGAGCAATCGAGTCGCCGGCAGCAATAAAGCTTTGTAGCAGTTCAGGCTCAGCACAAGTGGCAGATAAGGTACTGCTAAAGTCTTTATTGATGAATTTGGCACAACGGCTGGCAATGTTCACCACTTTACCCACCAGATCCGAGTTCACTTTCTGGATAAAGTCATCCAGATTTAGATCAGAATCTTCTACCTTGTCGGAAAGTTTTGAGGCAAAGTAGTAACGTAAGTATTCCGGATTCAAATGTTCGAGATAGGTCTCAGCCTTGATGAACGTACCGCGTGATTTTGACATTTTCTGACCATTTACGGTCAAGAAACCGTTCACGAACAGTCCGGTAGGCGTGCGATAACCTGCGCCGTCCAGCATCGCTGGCCAGAATAGGGCATGGAAATAGACGATGTCTTTCCCGATGAAGTGATAGACTTCTTTATCAGAATCTTTTTTCCAGTAGTCTGCAAAGTTCAGGTCTGGACGCTTGGTTTTGATGTAATTTTCAAAACTCGACATATAGCCGATTGGGGCATCAACCCAAACGTAGAAGTATTTGTTGGGTGCATCTGGAATTTCAAAACCAAAATAAGGCGCATCACGGGAAATATCCCAATCAGTCAAGCCCGCTTCAAACCATTCATCCAGTTTGTTGGCAATTGAAACCGGTAAACGGCCCTGATCACGGGTCCATTGCTGCAAGTATTCTGCAAAGTTTGGCAGTTTAAAGAAATAATGATCCGATGATTTCTCAACGGGTGTCGCACCACTGAGTGTTGAACGCGGATTTTTCAGTTCAGTGGCATTGTAAGTGGTACCGCACACTTCACAGGAATCACCGTACTGATCTTCCGCATCACATTTCGGGCAGGTGCCTTTAATAAAACGATCCGAGAGGAACATCTGTTTTTCTGGATCAAACAATTGCGTCACGGGACGCACTGCGATATTACCGGCTTCGCGGTTTTTTAAATAAATATCTGAAGCACGGGCTTTGTTGGTATCGCTGTGGGTCGAGTCATAGTGGTCAAAGCTGATGCCAAAGCCGGCAAAGTCACGCTCATGTTCACGCTGCACATTGGCAATCTGCTGTTCCAGCGTAATGCCATTGGCTTCGGCCCGCAGCATAATCGCCGTGCCATGTGCATCATCCGCACATACATATGTCACTTCGTGACCCATTGCACGCATGGCACGTACCCAGATATCCGCCTGAATATAACCGAGTAAGTGACCCATATGGATTGGACCATTGGCATAAGGTAGGGCATTGGTGACGAGTATTTTACGCACGGATGTGACTCTCTTATAGTGGTTGGCATTTTACGCAAGACCCGTGATTTTACCTGATCAATCGGGGAAAACAAAGCAAGGCTTCAAGCTCGCTTAAGCTGCAACAGCATTTGTCAATCAAGATGAAAAATAACAAACCATGAATATGCAAGCTGGGCTGTACCCATCAGGGGGAAGCAAAAAACTGTTTTAAACTGAAAATTACCACATTGAGCATTTTACAGATGTATGGCAGTCGCATTAGCATGAATTTGGCGTTAAACCAAGCAAATCAATCAACTTTATATCAAGATTCAAAAAGCCTGATACAACTTTGCTTAACCTTAGCTCAGCTTGACTGTACACTATATGCAGTTGAATAGCATTTTCCGGATCTGGAGCGAAAGTTATGTCGTGGTTTTCTTCATTAAAATCGGTCTTTTCTCCTGCACAGGAGGTCAAAGAGGAAGAAATCCAGCAGGTGCTGCAAGGCTATCATCTGCCTCAGTCGAATGACCGCTTGCAGGATCGGATTACCCAGTTACAGGTGCAGGGCCGAGTGCTACAGCTTAGTATCAAAACTTATCCGGAAGAAGCTGATCATCTGCAAAAGATCCATGATGATTTAGCCGATGCACTGGAAAAATGTGGTATTCAGGAACTCAATCTGCATGTCGTACAACAGAAGAAAGCAGCCAGTGACAGTTGTTCCAGTCAACCGACTACTGCAAATACGCAGTTGCCTCCTGTAGTTAATGCTTCACCTGCAGCTGAAAAAGTTGAAAGCGATCCGAATAATCCACCGATCCAGAAAGCGGCGCCGCAGCAGCGTGATCTGGCGCCACATCCACGCATTAAAAATGTCATTTTGGTTTCCTCGGGTAAAGGGGGAGTCGGTAAATCAACCACCACGGTCAATCTGGCTTTGGCATTACAGCAGCAGGGCTTAAAAGTCGGTGTACTGGATGCGGATATTTATGGACCGAGTATTCCGACGATGCTGGGTAATGCCGGACAGGCGCCGCTGATTGAAAATGAACATTTTGTGCCACTTGAAGCGTATGGCATGGCGGTTTTGTCGATTGGTCATCTAACTGGCGACAACAATACCCCAGTGGCTTGGCGTGGCCCGAAAGCCACCGGTGCCTTGGTGCAGCTATTCAATCAAACCTTGTGGCCTGATCTGGATGTGTTGATGATTGATATGCCACCGGGAACCGGCGATATTCAATTGACTTTGGCACAGCGCATTCCGGTCACGGGTGCGGTGATTGTGACAACACCGCAAAATGTAGCCTTGTTGGATGCAACTAAGGGTATTGAGTTATTCAATAAAGTCGGTATTCCCGTGCTCGGTGTAATTGAGAATATGTCGACGCATATCTGCTCCAATTGTGGTTATGAGGAGCAGATTTTTGGTAAAGGGGGCGGTGATAAACTTTCTGAGCAATATGATATTCCGTTGTTAGGGCGTTTGCCTCTAAATGCTCAGATTCGTGAAAATGCCGATAAAGGCCAGCCGAGTGTTGTTGCTATGGATGAAGCGGCAGACAGCTATAGAGAAATTGCGCAAGCAGTCTGGACACAAGTTTCAGAACTGCCGCAGCCCGCACGCGATGACAAACGCATTTTTTAATGCTTGGCATGATAAAAAAGCTCCAGCAGGTCGGGAGCTTTTTGTTTTACTGTAACTGGTGTGAGGGTAGGCGATGTTTACGCTTTTGCCAGCGTTTGATAATTCGCCAACGCCAGAGCACATGGCTGAGTAGATAAAACCCGCTGGCCAAAAGTAAGGCCTCAAGTACTAATCCCAGCATGAGGGGTTCGAGTAAACTTACATCCAGATTGGCTTTGCCGAATGAACTTACCCAGTCCGCCAGCTCATGTACCAATAGCCATAAAGTATCCTGGTCGACCATCGGAATTTGGAACAGCTGTGTGCCAAACCAAAAACCCGTATATAAGATGGGCAAAATGGTTAAAGGATTGAGTAGCCAAGCTAAAGCCAAACTGATTGGGACATTGACACGTAAAAAAACTGCACTCAATAAAATGAGGAGACTATGAAAAGGGATCGGTAATGCTCCCCAAAAAGTTCCAACAAAAATCGCTTTGCTGACAGAGCGGCGGTTCATTTGCCACAATTGCGGAGCCATGGCACGCTTGCCAAATAAGCGCATGATTTTCATCGATGCAATTTGGTCCGGTGTCGGGATTAGTTTATTCAGCAGACTTTTAAACATGGCGCAATTATTCTGGGCAATCAGCCTTATTTTGCACAAATTATTGCAACTTGCTACCGAACTTTGGGCTGATTTGCGACATAGTATGTAAATTGTTGATGGGAAGATTTGATGATTTTGATCGTTAAAGTATTTTCAAGAGATCGGTTCTTTCCAATCTACTCTTGCACTGCCTCACGATAAAGGGCCGATGAGAAAAGATTTAATTTGCTGGGTATTTCAGTTAAAGTAATCGCCTTATATGAGCTAGAAAATTTTGTTGGGATTAAAAACCATGTCGATTAAATCGGATCGCTGGATTCGCGAGATGAGCGAAAAGCACGGAATGATTGAGCCCTTCGCGCCAAATCAAGTGCGTTTCAATGAACAAGGTGAGAAACTAATTTCTTATGGTGTGTCCAGTTATGGCTATGATGTCCGCTGTGCACCAGAATTCAAAGTTTTTACCAATGTGCATTCTGCAATTGTCGATCCGAAAAATTTCGATGAAAAGAGTTTTATCGACATTCATTCCGATGTCTGCATTATTCCACCGAACTCTTTTGCTTTGGCACGTACAGTGGAGTATTTCCGTATTCCGCGTAATGTGCTGACCGTGTGCTTGGGTAAATCGACCTATGCACGTTGCGGTATCATTGTGAATGTCACCCCACTTGAGCCGGAATGGGAAGGACACGTGACTTTGGAATTCTCGAATACTACCAATTTGCCGGCGCGTATTTATGCCGGTGAAGGGGTTGCACAGATGTTGTTCTTTGAAAGCGACGAAGTGTGTGAAACGTCTTATAAAGACCGTGGTGGTAAATATCAGGGACAAATGGGTGTAACTTTGCCTAAAGCTTAAGTTGTTCGTTTGTTTAAATAAAAAATCCCGCCAAGTGCGGGATTTTTTTATGGTCAAAGATTATTGCGCGATTTTTGCCAATAACGCTTCTTTACTGATATTTACTGATTCTTCATCACGACGGCCTTTGTACTCAAATGTACCTGCATCCAAGCCTTTTTCACCAATCACGATACGGTGAGGGATCCCCGTCAATTCAAGATCGGAGAATTTGACTCCAGGACGCTCATTACGGTCGTCGAGCAATACATCATAACCGGCAGCAGTCAGTTCCGCATACAATGCTTCAGCGGCTTCTAGCGTGCGTGGTGACTTGTGGGCATTCATTGGCACGATGGCGATTTCAAATGGTGCAATCGCGGCTGGCCAGATAATGCCTTTCTCGTCAAAATTCTGTTCAATCGCGGAAGCGACCACACGTGTTACCCCGATGCCATAACAGCCCATGATAACGACGAATGGTTTGCCATCTTCACCTAGGACTTTACAGCCAAGAGCTTCAGAGTATTTTTGTCCCAATTGGAAAATGTGACCAACTTCGATCCCGCGCTTGATTTGTAAAGTACCTTTTCCATCTGGAGATGGGTCGCCTTCTACCACATTGCGCAGGTCATAAACCTCCGTGAATTGGGCATCACGTTCCCAGTTCACGCCGGTAGCATGTTTGCCGACTTCATTGGCACCCGCGACAAAGTCAGACAGAACTGAAGCTGCACGGTCGACAATCACGGTAATGCCTTTGTCCACTAAGCCTTGCGGGCCAACAAAACCAGCCGTTAATCCTAATGCAGATAATTGCTCTTCAGTGGCAAATGTCAATGGAGCCGCAATCAGTGGGTGTTTTTCTGCTTTGATCTTGTTGAGTTCGTGATCGCCACGCAGGAATAGTGCGATGACAGGCACATTGCCTTTGTCATCGGCAATGCCCTGGACTAACAGTGCTTTTGCGGATTGTTTGGTTTCTACATTCAGGAAAGCACAAACATCGGCAATGGTTTTCTGATCTGGCGTGTCAACAATAGTCAAGGCCTGTGTTGGTGCTGCACGTTCACCGACCAAGACGGCTTCTGCCATTTCCACATTCGCTGCGTAGTCTGATTCTGTTGAGAAGGCGATATCATCTTCACCGCTAGAAGCCAAGACGTGAAATTCATGCGATGCAGAGCCACCGATCGAACCCGTATCGGCTTGTACTGGACGGAAATCCAAACCTAGACGGCTAAAAATACGGCAATAGGTGTCATACATGACATCATAGGTTTCTTGCAATGAAGCCTGGTTGGCATGAAAAGAATAGGCATCTTTCATAATGAATTCACGTGAACGCATCACACCAAAGCGTGGACGTATTTCGTCACGGAATTTGGTTTGAATCTGGTAAAAATTCATTGGCAACTGCTTGTAACTTTTCAGTTCGTTACGTGCCAGATCAGTAATCACTTCTTCATGGGTCGGGCCCAGTACAAAAGGATTATCATGGCGATCCTTGAAACGGAGTAATTCTGGACCGTATTGTTCATAACGTCCAGATTCTTCCCAAAGACCCGAAGGTTGCGTCACTGGCATAAAGACTTCAAGCGCGCCAGAGCGGTTCATTTCTTCACGCACAATCGCTTCAACTTTATTGAGCACACGTACACCCATCGGTAACCAGGTATATAAACCGGAAGCCAGTTTACGAATCATCCCAGCCCGTAGCATGAGCTGATGCGAAATAACTTCGGCATCGTTTGGGGTTTCTCTTAACGTTGCAAATAAAAAGCGACTCGCGCGCATGGAAAATGTCCTAATAGCAAGAGAATAAAATAAAAACGCTATGATAAAAAAATGAGGTGAGGATTGCACCTGCTTTGCGTGCAGGCATTATGCCATTATTTTTGTTTTTTGGCTTAATTGTGCCGATGCAAAGAATCTTTACCACCTACCATTAGCGGTTTAGTACCCTACTTGGATCGACAAAAAATTAACAATCTCAAGGCATCAAAGATTACCTAGGATCTATTCATATTCTGCCGATGCACTAGGCGATGTTTTGTCTTTATTCGAGAGCTTTCAAACGCTCAATGATTTGCTGATAATGCTTTTCCGTGCGTTGATAATCTGCTTGTAAATGCTTAATGCTTTGTTGGCCTCTGAGAATATTCCCCGCATTATAATCAAGTTGTTGTTTCAGCGTAGCAGGTACGGTTTTACCTTGATCTAAGTAACCTGCTTCTTGCTGTTTAAAAAAGCTACGGTCACTTTGTAGTTGCTTGAGTTGTTGCTGTTGAAAGTTAATTTGTTTGCGTATGCCTTGTAAGGCATCATTGCGTTTAAACTCGGCGACCTTGACATTGCTATATGCTTTTTTAAGTTTGATGTCTTCAGATTGCTGTTTCGCCTGAGCAGCACGTTTGGGAGATTGACGAATATCTGCTTCAGTGTTGTAGGACGGACTACGTTTGATCACCTTCATATTGCTATCGAGCGCATCATAGCCATGACGGATATGTGCAGGAGTTACCGACGTGCTGAGATTGGCAACGCCTTGACTGTCGTAATAGCGATACCACACGGCTTTCGGCGCTTGTTCAGCTGCCTGAAGAGACCATGAAGCAAAACTAAATAAAATAGCCAATAATGCTGGAGGGGAGGAGCTGAGCCATTGTCGTGTTGGGGTGGTTTTATGGCGTAATGCAATCATGACTTTTCCCCTTATAAACTTGACCAATTTACTTATTTTTATATGGCTTTTCTGCTAGATTAAAAACTTTCTAGCATTTTGAAAATAGCCTAATATCAAAAATAAGTCACTGTAAATATTAAAGTGTGAACTGTTTATCATTTTACTAAAATACTGCGGTTATGAACAGAATTTGTTCATTGAAAATGCAAGTAAATATATGTTAAAAAAGGTTCATAATCTGTAAAAACAATCCGCTTAAAATTAGGTTGTAAATTTAATAAATGAAATGGGAAGGGCCATGCAATGGAAGAAAAATTTCAAAATCTAAAAGTCATGGTAATCGATGATTCAAAAACCATTCGCCGTACAGCAGAAACCTTGTTGCAACGTGAAGGATGTGAGGTCATCACTGCCGTTGATGGTTTTGAAGCACTTTCAAAAATTGCCGAAACAAATCCTGATATCGTATTTGTGGATATTATGATGCCGCGTTTAGATGGTTATCAAACTTGTGCATTAATTAAAAACTCACAAAACTACCAAAATATCCCAGTGATTATGTTGTCGAGTAAAGACGGCTTGTTTGACCAAGCCAAAGGGCGAGTGGTCGGTTCAGATGAATATTTGACCAAGCCATTTAGTAAAGATGAATTGTTAAACGCAATACGTAACCACGTCACCGCTTAAGCGTATTTGCGTCAGTCAGGGGAATAAAAATGGCTCGAATTTTAGTAGTAGATGACTCGCCAACAGAAACTTTCCGCTTCAGAGAAATTCTGACCAAACATGGTTATGAAGTGATTGAAGCCGCCAATGGTGCAGATGGTGTGACCATGGCACAAGCAGAATTGCCAGATTTGGTATTAATGGATGTGGTCATGCCAGGCGTGAACGGGTTTCAGGCGACTCGTGAGATTTCACGTGGCAGCACCACGAAGCACATTCCAGTCGTGATTGTGAGTACCAAAGATCAGGCGACTGACCGTGTTTGGGGTAAACGTCAGGGCGCTCGTGATTATCTCACCAAGCCAATTGATGAAGATCAATTAATCGAAGTGATTAAACAGCAGCTCAATGCAGGTTAATGTATGGCAGCAAATGGATTTATCGAATTACTCCGTTTAGCGAAGCGTGGTAATAAAAACTACGTTACGTCAGACAACGAAGTAAACCGATGGTCAGGCATTGCTTTTGAGATGTTGGGGCAATATTTTGTTGCCCCTTTAGGTGAAGTATCTGAGGTAATTTATCCACCAAAGTGTACGCCAGTTCCGAATACTCAGACTTGGGTTAAGGGTTTGGCAAATATTCGTGGACGTCTACTTTCTGTGTCAGATTTGTCACAGTTTATTTCGGGGCAACGTAGCTCGTTTTCACCTACTCAAAAAGTATTGTGCATTAGTCACAATGACCAATATGTCGGTTTAGTCGTAGATCAGGTTCTGGGGATTCAGCATTTTAATAAGAAAAGTTTCTTTTCAAAAAATGACGACTTGGATAACCGATTACAAGAATATTGCCAAGGCTATTTTCATCAACATAATCAACACTGGCACGTGTTCTTATTCAGTCGTTTACTGAAAAACCCAAATTATATGAACGCATCCGCGAAACTCAAAAATTAAATAACGCATATTACGAACGAATTAAGGCAATTCTGGGGAGAAGCTGCATGGGCTTTACATTGAAAAAGAAAAACAAGACTGAAGGATTAGATCAGTCTGGTGAACAAGGTTCTGGAAAAAATTCTAAACTGAACCAGATTTCTGAAGTGTTCGGCGACCGAAAAAAATCCGAACCACTGATCTATATTGCGATCGCCTGCTTACTTTCAGTTGTTTTCTTCTTGGCTTACCTGGTTTATAACGTTCCTCGTAATAATGATTTGACCCGTAGTTTGGGTGAATTGCGTTTATTATCCGTAACCCTTCCGGATCAGGCTGCTGTGGCAACCAATGGTTCTCCTGATGCAATGACGGCCTTGTTAGCTGCACAAAAAGATTTTGATAAAAACTTGGCAATGGTGAAAGATATTGCCGGTGTAACGGCGGATGTCACTGCTGTTGAAAAACAATGGAACATGATGTCAAAGGATATTGATACCATTGCGGCTAAAGCGAAAGTATTAAAAAATCCTGCTGAATTGGTAGTTGCACGTAATGCTGCAGCACAGGTTCAAAAACAGTCGGCTGACCTGTTGAATGTTCTGAAAAAGAACAAGATTGAAGAAACCATGCTGAACCTGATTCCGGTAGCCCTGCTGGCAATGTTCATGCTCTTGGCGGGTTTCGTATGGTCAATGTATCGCCTGTTAAGCTTACGTGGTGATGCCGATAAAGAACGTGTAGCACGTTTACAAGAAGAATATGACCGTAACCAGAATGCGATTTTGCGTCTTCTGGACGAAATCGCTGACTTGGCAGATGGTGACTTGCGTTCGTACGCAACGGTATCTGAAGACTTTACTGGTGCGATTGCCGACTCTATTAACTTCGCGATTGACCAGTTACGTGATTTGGTATCTCGAATCAATGAAACGTCACAGGAAGTTGCACGTTATACCCAAGATACCCAGAATATTACCAACCAGTTAGCCGAAGCTTCTGAACACCAAGCACAAGAGATTGCCGGTGCCTCTGCTGCGATTAACGAAATGGCATATTCGATTGACCAGGTATCTTCTAACGCTACTGAATCTGCTGAGGTAGCACAGCGTTCTGTACAAATCGCATCGAATGGTGCAGATGTCGTAAACCGTTCGATCGAAGGTATGGATACCATTCGTGAACAGATCCAGGAAACCTCCAAACGTATTAAACGTCTGGGTGAATCTTCACAAGAGATTGGTAACATCGTCTCCCTGATTAACGATATTGCAGACCAAACGAACATTCTAGCCTTGAATGCCGCGATTCAGGCATCGATGGCGGGTGAATATGGTCGAGGCTTCGCGGTGGTTGCGGATGAGGTACAGCGTCTTGCGGAACGTTCGGCTTCTGCAACGAAGCAGATTGAAACTCTGGTAAAAACGATTCAGGCCGATACGAACGAAGCGGTAATTTCCATGGAACAAACCACGTCTGAGGTTGTTCGTGGTGCCAACTTGGCAAAAGACGCGGGTGTTGCACTGGATGAAATTCAAAAGGTATCGGGCGACTTGGCAAAACTGATTGCGAGCATTTCCGATGCAGCACAGCTACAGTCTGCATCAGCTGGTCACATTGCCAATACGATGCATGTCGTACAGGAAATTACTTCGCAAACCACTGGAGCAACCTTCGATACAGCACGTTCGGTTTCTGAATTGGCCCATATGGCAGAGTCATTACGTGAGTCTGTGACTGACTTTAAATTACCAGAATAAGTCAGCTGACAAAGCTTGGACTGGGATGCCTGTCAGACGACAGGTATCTGTTCCAGTTACGGTCAATTATTTCATCGATAGACAATAATCGAGTTGCTACTGATGTGATGATGATCATTTAGTTTGAGCCAGCGCTTTGTGGCACAGAACCAAAGAAGCCTTAGCTATGAAAGAAATATTAAAAAATTTAGTTGAAACGACGACGCTTCCAGAAGACAGTTATCTCGACCAAGATTCAGAAATTCTTGATATTTTTGTTGAAGAAATAGAAGAAATTTTTGTTGAACTCGATCAGCTACTTGAACAGTGGATGAGCGATCCTGCTGACCATGACAGCCTTGTTAGTATCCGCCGTCACTTTCATACGCTGAAAGGTTCAGGGCGTATGGTTGGTGCCAAATCTGCCGGGGAATTGGCCTGGACTGTAGAAGATACTTTAAACCGTGTTTTGGCTGGTGGTGTCGAATTGACCCCCGCTGTGCAGCAGTATGTCAAAACGGTTTATCAGATTTTCAAATACAAACTGTATGACAATTTTAAGAGTGTTACGGTTCACCAGATCGATTTTCGACCATTGGTGCTTTTAGGCCAACAATTACAAAAACAGCAAAGTGTCGAGCCCGCACTTGAAGAACTGCTCGGATTGGCAGATACGCTCAACAATACCGAGGCCAAAACTGGACTCGAATTGTTGGATGAGGCTGAATCTGAAAGCGTAATTGCAGAAGAAAGCAATGACACCATGCTCACGGCTGAGCAAGTCTCTTCAGATATGCAGGCTGAAACGCTGAGTATTTTCCTTGAAGAATCTGATGAACATCTAGCTGTGATTGATCAGTTCTTGAATAAAATGCAACCGGATGCACGAGATTACAACAGTTTGATTCGTGCACTGCACACATTGCGTGGCAGTTCTTCAATGGCGCATATTGAAGAAATCTTTGAAGCCAGCTCTAAGGTGGAAAACCTGTTCAAAAATTTGCTACAGGATGAGCTCCTTTCTACTTCGCAAGAAACCGCTTTGCTGACCAACTATGCCGAGTTTGTGCGTGATTATTTACATACTTTGCGTCAGGGCGAATCGGCACAACTGGCTGACATCTATGCAACTTTCAATGCTGCTTGGGATAGCTATGATTTCCAAGTCGAAGAACGTAGTGAAGAAATCGCACCCCAAGGTTTGGTTTCACAGTTAATCGAACTGAATATTGATCAGTTGCTGGATGCTGAGTTTGAATTTGAGAAACGTGCTCGTCATGAATTCCCGATCTATATTGAACAGTTAAGTGCACAAGCTGCGCAGTTGATTATGCATACCAATAATCGTGCAGCAGTAGGTATCCATGATTTTGTTGTGCAGTTGAAAGCCAGTTATGACCAACTTTTGGCCAAACCTCAACTGTTACATATCGATTATGCTTATGATTTATATGCACAAATTCATCAGGATTTTATCTACCTGTTTGATACTTTGGCAGCTGGCCAGCGTGTAGTCTTGACCGAAGAGTTACAAAAAGACCTGTATGACCTGCATGCATTTGTAGATCAGGAACTTGAGCAATTTGCTGATAGTGAAACACCTGAACTTGAAGCGGATACATTGGTTCCAGAACAAGATCAGGGTGCCACAGAAACAGCATTTGACCTCTCTGCGATTTCACAACAAGTGGCGAAGGACCAGCAGTTGATCGATGCAGCTGAAGCCAACCGTGAGTTTGATCCAGATTTGCTGGATATCTTCCTTGAAGAGGCAGAAGAACTGTTGGTCGGCATTGACCAGGATCTCAATAGTTGGTCACAAGATCAGAGCAATATTCCGGCTTTAAATAACCTGATGCGTTATCTGCATACCTTAAAAGGTGGTGCAAATATGATTCAGGCGACTCACCTCGGTTTGATTGCTCATGAACTGGAAACAATTTATGAGCGTGTGATTCACCGTCAAATTCAGGTTTCACAGCCGTTGATTCAAGTCATCCGTCTAGTACAGGATCACTTGGCGGATCGTATTCAGACCATTCGTGATGAAAAGGTTGATTATCCAGCAACCTATAGCATTGAGATTCTGAAAAATATTGAGTCGGTTGTGGTCAATGGTCTTGCGACCGGAGACAGTGCTACGGCTGTGGCTGAATTGTCTCCAGTACATGAAATTCTGGATGAGCTATGCCTCGTTGAACCAGCTGAGCAAATCGAGCAAATTGAAGAGGTTCATCAGGCTGAAGCCTTATTCGCTACTGAAACGGCTGATATGGGGGGCTTTACGCCATTAACCCCTGTTGCTGATGATGCTCTGCTTGATGAGCCTGAAGATCTAGTGAATGAAGAATTCACGGAAGCTGCTTCTCTCGTATTTGCTGAAGATCAGCAGATGCGTTCGATTGTGGAAGAAAGTTTCCATGAAGAAGCAGAAGAATTGCTAGAAGCTGCAGAGAGCTTGTTACAGCAATGGTTTGAACAGCGTAATGACCGTAGTCTCTTGCTACAGTTACAGCGTACAGCTCATAGTCTGAAGGGTGGTGCACGGATGGTTGGACTTGAGCCAATCGCCGTTATTGGTTATCAGTTAGAAACTGTATTTGAGAAAATTGGTTTACATAACTTTAACTCGAATGCCTATGATGCCTTGTTGGAAACCACGCTGCAGTGGCTTAGACAGGCAATTTTCCAGCAGGATTACAACAATTTCTATCCGCTGAAACACAACCTTGAAAGTATTGAGTTTGTAGATGTTAGCGTGCAGCTGCCGAGCAAAGTAACGCAGGCGGACTTGCTGAATACACCAGTCAATATTGAGTTTGTGCAGGGGGATGGTACAGAACCTCCATCGATGCAGGGTGAATGGGACAGCACACAACAACTGGACAATAATAATGAGATGATCCGTATTTCAGCTGATTTGGTTGAAAAAATGATCGACTTGTCCGGTGAGAATGCAATTAACCGTTCGCGTATCGAGATGGACCTGGGGCAACTCGGCAATACTCTGAACGATATGGAATTGGCCATCAAGCGTTTGGCGGATCAGCTGCGTCGTATGGAAGGCGAATTGGAAAGTCAGATCATTGCCAAGCACGGTGATGAGGCTTCACGTTATAAAGACTTTGACCCGCTGGAAATGGACCAATATTCCTCTTTGAACCAGTTGTCAAAATCATTGGCGGAATCAGCTTCGGACTTGGTCGACTTTAAGACCACTTTAGCGGAAAAAATCCGTGATACTGAAGGTCTGTTACTACAACAATCACGTATTCAGGCTGAGATTCAGGAAGGTCTGATGCGCACCCGCTTGGTTCCATTCTCGCGGTTACTGCCACGTTTGCAACGTATTGTGCGTCAAACTTCCTCGACGTTAAACCGTCCAGCAGAGTTGGTGGTACAGAATACCGAAGGTGAATTGGACCGCACTATTCTCGAGCGTCTGGTAACACCATTTGAGCATATGTTACGTAATGCGATCGACCATGGTCTGGAAGATCCACCACGTCGTGCAGAATTGAACAAGCCGGCAACTGGTTTGATTGAGCTGAACATTACCCGTCAGGGCACGGATGTCGTGGTGACCTTTAGTGATGATGGTAAAGGGATTGATGTCGAGAAAATCAAGCAAAAAGCCTTACAGCTTGGCTTGATTAAAGCGGATCAACATCTTGAATCACAAGAGATTCTACAGTTAATTTTCCATCCAGGTTTCACCACCGCACAAGCTGTTACCCAGATTTCTGGACGGGGTGTGGGGCTGGATGTTGTACAAAGCGATATCAAGGCGCTGGGTGGTCACGTTTCTGTTGAATCGGTACTCGGTCAGGGTACAACCTTTACCATTCGTGTACCAACCACGGTAGCGGTGAGTGATGCCTTGATGGTGAAAGCAGGTGATCAGCAATTTGCCTTACCATTGGCGCAAATTGAACGTATTGTACGTATTTCACCTGCAGCACTGGAAGAGTACTTCCAGAGCAAAGATGACTTCTTCACGATTGACCAGACCAGTTACAAATTACGTTACTTGTCGGAATTTGTCGGTAACCATTCAACACCACGTTTGGGCGGCGTGATGCACTCCTTGCCGGTGTTGTTGATTAAAGGATCCACAGGACAAACTATCGCCTTGCTCGTTGATCAGTTGATCGGTTCACGTGCGCAAATCGTAGTGAAACCGATAGGTCAGCAGTTTGATAGTATTGGTGCCATTGCAGGTGCGACAATTCTCGGTGATGGTCAGGTGTGTTTGATTCTCGACGGTCAGAATATTGCCCGTCAGATTCAAACGACACAGCGTATTAAACAGGGTGGTGATGTGCGTGAGTTACACCGTCATCATGATGAACGCCGCTTGATCATGATTGTGGATGACTCGGTGACTGTACGTAAGGTGACATCACGTCTGTTGGAGCGTAATGGTTATGATGTGGTGACCGCCAAAGATGGTGTGGATGCGATTGAGCAGCTAGAAAATGTCAAACCTGATCTGATGTTGCTAGATATTGAAATGCCACGGATGGATGGTTTTGAAGTGACCAACTTGGTTCGTCACCATGACATTCACCAGCATTTGCCGATTATCATGATTACTTCGCGTACCGGTGAAAAACACCGTGAGCGGGCGTTCAGCTTAGGCGTGTCACACTATATGGGTAAACCGTTCCAGGAAGATGAATTGCTGGAAAATATTGAAACACTGTTAGCCGTTGCACGAGGATAAGACGATGAGCCAAACACCGACGCTTAATTCGGCACTCAAGCAGATTAACCAGCAAGAATTGCAACACCTGATTACGGTATCCACCGGATTTATTGATGCCTACATCATTCATTGTTATGACAAGGAACCGATGTTACTACCACAAAACATTGTTTTGTCGGCACTCGATACGTCTACACAGGTTGATAGTGTCACTTGGCATGATGTTGAACTTCCTGTGTATGCGGTCAATGATCCTGCTAATACCACCGGGGTGGCCTTGGTGGTTGAAGGAGAAGAGGCAAGTCAACGTTTCGCATTACTCTGTGATGCGATGCCGAATACGATCCGTATCCGTATTTCGGAAGTGGTTGATGATGAACGTGAAAGTGATGATCCAAGCATTTACCAATACGTACGTATGGCAGATCAGATTTTTCATGTTCCCAACCTGAGTCAGATTCAAAAAGATTTGGGTCTGGGAGAATAACTGAACTCTCCAATAAAAAAGGAACTCTACGGAGTTCCTTTTTTATGTCTTCTACAGATTAGGGTAAGCGTCCGCTGAACCCCATGCCTATTTTTTAATTTGAGTTGGATTTCCAGCGATGTGGCAGTAATTCTTCTATT